>CAKAQP010000070.1 GCA_916720285.1 uncultured Lachnoanaerobaculum sp.
ACATCTCATTGTAGTAAAGAAGCGGTGTTACACCCATATCTCTCATAAGCATCTCCTCAGCCTGATGGAAATATCCGAATCTTGTCTGTGGATCCACCTCTTTAGCGGCTTTCTCTAAGAGTGCATCATACTCAGGATTTGAATACTTTGAGCTGTTGTTTCCGTTTCCTGTCTGTGTAAGCTGAAGGATATTTGAAGGATCGTTGTAATCCATTACCCAACCGTCTCTTGCTATCTGATAGTTTCCGGATCTTCTCTGTGGTGTAAATGACTTCCACTCAACTATATTAACTTCTACATTAACTCCAAGTTCTTTCCATGCCTGCTGTAAATACTCGGCAATCTTCTTGTGATAAGCTGAATCATTTGTTGAGTATGTAAGTGTAGGAAGTCCTTCGCCGTTCGGATGTCCGGCCTCAGCCAAAAGCTCTTTAGCCTTTGCAAGGTTACCTGCGAAATCGTCAACATTTATATATACCGAAGGATCTGTAATATTATCTGACCAAAGTGATCCGTCCCAGTCTGATGTACCGGCACTTACAAAACCTGTTGCAGGAGTATATGTACCTGCTGTAATAGTCTCTGAAATATACTTTCTGTCAAGTGCAAGTGAAAATGCCTGACGAACTCTCGCATCCTTAAACTCATCCAATGTATTGTTCAAGTCGATGAAATATGTTCCAAGCTGTGGATCAAGGTGATAGTCGGATCTCTTTTGCAATGTTGTGATTTCCTGTGTAGGAATATCCTTAATCATTAAAGCATCTCCCGACTCATATGCACTGAATGCGGCGTTCTGATCCTGCATAAGGAGACATTTGATACCGTCAAGTTTTACGGCATCCTTGTTCCAGTAATTCTCATTTTTCTCAAGCATTAAATAGCTTCCCGATTTCCACTCTGAAAGCTTGAACGGACCTGAAGATATATATGTCTTAGGATCAAGTGTCCATCCGTCAGGATTTGCCTCTACTACATCCTTTTTTACAGGTGAAAGTGCGGCAAATGTTGCAAGCTTGTCAAAATAAGGTGTAGGTGATGACATATGAACTACCAAAGTCTTGTCATCGGTTGCCTCAACACCGAGTTTTGTAACATCAGGATCTATTGTAGGATTACCGTCGGCATCAGGTTTACCTATAGCCTCCTCATAACCTTCCAACATTCCGAGAGTTATCTCCGCATATGGTGCGGCAACCTCAGGGTCGATCATTCTCTGCCAGCTGTATACAAAGTCATTAGCTGTAAGATCCGAACCGTCCGACCACTTTAATCCGTCTCTTAAGTGGAATGTCCATGTAAGTCCGTCATCACTTACTTCATATTTTTCAGCCAAACTTGGAGCTACCTTACCTTCCTTGTCAATTCTTAACAAGTTGTCAAAAAGATATGTGAGATAGTTTGCTCCGTCGTTTGTTGTATTGAGTGCAGGGTCAATTGATTCCACTTCCGGTCCCAATTCGATAGTAAGAATCTTGCCTCCCGCCTTTGTAGCCGACTTTGATCCGCCACCGCCGCAACCTGCAAGTACAAGTGCACCGGTAAGAACCAATGTAGCTAAAACTAATTGTTTCTTCATAAATCCTCCTAAATATTTTTATCAAAACCAATAGGTTCTAATTTCTAGTTTATCCTCTCAATATTGTGGCAGGCTACAAAATGTCCCTTTTCCACTTCTCTCCACTTCGGAACTTCCATTGCACACTGCTCTGTAGCATATTTACATCTGGTTCTGAAATGGCATCCGCTTGGCGGATTAAGAGGTGAAGGTACTTCACCTTCAAGTACAATTCTAGATCTTTCTCTTGATACCTTAGGATCTGCTACAGGTATCGCGGAGATAAGGCTCTTTGTATATGGATGAAGCGGTCTGAATATAATCTCTCCTGATTCTGCAAGCTCGACCATTCTTCCAAGATACATAACACCGATTCTGTTACTTATATGATTTACAATAGAAAGGTCATGGGCGATAAACAGATAGGTAAGCCCTCTTTCCTTTTGTAAATCCTCAAACATATTTACAACCTGAGCCTGAATGGAAACGTCAAGTGCGGATACAGGCTCATCGGCAACGATAAAGTCCGGATCTACTACAAGCGCTCTTGCAATACCTACTCTTTGTCTCTGTCCTCCTGAGAACTCGTGAGGATATCTGTTGGCATGCTCGGAGTTAAGACCTACAGTCTTTAAAACCTCAATGATTTTATCATGTCTGTCTTTTTTTGAAGCCGCAATCTTATTGATATCGATAGCTTCACCTATAATATCTCCGACCGTCATTCTCGGGTCAAGTGATGCGTAAGGATCCTGGAAAACTATCTGAAGTTTTTTTCTGTAAGGATACATATTTACCGCAGTCTTTTTTCCAAGCTTAGGTACACCGTTTTCGATGATATCGTTACCGTTCTCATCTACAAGCGGTACTTTTCCGCTGTCAAAAAGCACTTGGTCTTTGTATATTATTCTTCCGTCTGTAGGCTCATAGAGTCTAAGTAAGGATCTACCCGTTGTGGTTTTACCGCAACCGGACTCTCCTACAAGTCCCAGCGTTTCTCCCTTTTCAATATGGAAAGAAACATCATCCACAGCTCTTACATATTTTTTATTTTTACCAAAACCTCCAACAGGGAAGAATTGTTGTAAATGTTCAACTCTAATTATTTTTTCAGACATACTGATTCTCCCTCTGTATTATTATCTTCTTCCAACTCATTTAACCAACACTGTGAATAATGAGTTTCACTGAAATCCTTAACCGGCGGCATTTCTCTTAAGCATATCTTCATACATGAATCACATCTGGAAGCAAAAGGACAACCCTTCGGCGGATTAAGCATATCCACCGGTGTACCTTCGATAGGTACAAGTCTTTCATAATCAGCCTCATACATCTTAGGAATACTCTTTAAAAGTCCCTTTGTATATTCATGCTTAGGATTGTAAAAAATCTCGTCTGTAAGACCGCTCTCTATAATCTTTCCTGCATACATAACCGCTATTCTGTCACAAATATTTGCAACTACACCAAGGTCATGTGTGATCATAATGATTGCCATGCCAAGCTTGTTTTTAAGCTCAATCATAAGCTCTATAATCTGTGCCTGAATTGTAACGTCAAGCGCTGTTGTAGGCTCATCCGCAATCAAAAGCTTAGGCTCGCAGGCAAGCGCCATAGCAATCATAACTCTCTGTCTCATACCTCCGGAGAGCTCATGAGGATATTGCTTAAGTCTCTTATCAGGCTCGTTTATACCTACCAAAGTAAGAAGCTCTCTTGCTCTTTCCCTTGCCTCTTTTTTATTCTTATCTGTATGCAGAAGTATAACTTCCATTATCTGGTTTCCGATAGTATATACCGGATTCAAGCTGGTCATAGGATCCTGGAAAATGATTGAAACTTCATTTCCAGGATTTTTCTCATTTCTTTTTCACTCATTTCATTGATATGATATCCGTTGAAGTATAAATCTCCACCTATGATCTTTCCCGGATTTGCTATAAGCCCCATAAGAGAATAGCTTGTAACACTCTTTCCGGAGCCTGACTCTCCTACTACTCCCAGCACTTCTCCTTCGTTTACATAGAAGGAAACATCATCTAAGGCTTTCACCTCTCCTGCCGGAGTAAAGAAGGAAAGTCTCTCATGTTCTATATCTACAAGATGTTTACTCATAATTACCTTCCTTTAATTCTTTAGCTTAGGGTCAAATGCATCACGGAGTCCGTCTCCCAAAAGGTTAAGACTAAGTATTATCAAACTGATAAGTATTGCCGGTGCGAACAAAAGATGTGGATATGACTGCAATCCTGTTATGGCATCGGAAGCAAGTGAACCTAGAGACGGCATAGGAACAGCCACACCAAGTCCCAAAAATGACAAATAACTTTCTGTAAATATAGCAGAAGGTATTTGCAATGTAGTTGTAACAATCAATGTACCGATGGTATTTGTAAGCAAGTGCTTTCTGATAATCTGACCGCTCTTTGCACCAAGTGCTCTTGCAGCTGTAACATACTCCTGCTCTTTTAAGACAAGTATCTGTCCACGGACAATTCTTGCCATACCTACCCAGTAAAGAAGGGCAAAAACTATAAATATACTTATAAGGTTTATACCGAGAACATTGATCCATCCGAATCCCGGTGCGGACGCCAAAAGCTTCATCGGCTTCTTAAGCGCAAATGTAAGAAGTATTATAAGTAATATATCAGGAACTGTATATATTATATCTACAATTCTCATCATTATAAGATCAACCCATCCGCCGGTAAATGCCGCAACGGAACCGTAAATTGAACCGATTATAAGCACGATAAATGATGCCAAAAGTCCTACTATAAGTGAAATTCTGGCTCCCATCATTACTCTTATGGCATAGTCTCTTCCAAGACTGTCGGTTCCGAGTATATGTGGAAATACCTTTTCCCCTGCGGCAATTCTTGCAAGTTCTCCTGCAGAATACTGCATAGGCATAAGTCTCTCACTACCCTTTAACTGTATTGCGTAGTTATATGGGTAAAATATCGGAACTATAAATGCAAGTATCAATATAACAAAAAATACTGCCAAAGATGCAAGTGCCACTTTATTCTTTAAAAGTCTTCGAAATCCGTCCTGCCAGAAACTGACACTCTGACGCATCACTACCAGACTTTCTTTTTCTTCTTTGCTGGCGGGCAAAAAATCTTCAGGCGATAAATTTAAATGCCCTGAAATAATATGTTTGCTCATTATATATAGGGATGCCACAAAATACTTGTGACAACCTTCTCCTTTCTTATAGGCTTTACTTAAGTTTTATTCTAGGATCTACGATCGTATATGCAATATCTACCACTACGTTCATAAAAATAATAAGAGTTGCCAGGAATATGGTGGTTCCCATGATAACTGTATAGTCCTGATTTATAACAGAACTTACAAATTCACCTCCAAGTCCAGGAATAGTGAATATCTTCTCTACAACAAAGCTTCCTACAAGTGTATACGCTACAAGCGGACCCATATATGTGATGATAGGCAAAATAGCGTTTCTGAGTGCATGCTTAAACAAAATAACATTCTCTGAAAGACCCTTTGCTCTTGCCGTTCTCATATAGTCCTGTCCAAGTACGTCAAGCATTGAAGATCTCATCTGTCTTGCAATATAAGCTGTAGGATAAAACGAAAGTGCCAGTACCGGCATGATGTAGTTTAACGGTGATGTAAGACCATACGTAGGCAAAAGTTCAAGCTTTACGCCTAAAAAGTACATTAGAATAGTACAAACAACGAAACTCGGTACCGCTATTCCCAAAGTTGCAAACATTATAATAAGTCTGTCAAGTACCTTTCCTCTGTTGAGTGCGGCAATGGAACCCAAAGGCACTCCGAATATTAATGCAAGGACTATAGATATTCCACCCACTCTGGCAGAAACAGGAAATTTTGTGGATATTATCTGAGCTACATCTCTTCCCCTTTGCTTTATGCTTATTCCAAAATCACCTTTCAATGCATTTTTAAAATAATTGATATACTGCACTGTAATAGGCTTATCAAGGCCATATTTTACCTCCAATGCTTTTTGAGCCGCTTTTGAAATTGACTTATCCGCAGCGAAAGGTCCACCCGGAACTTGTTGCATCAGGAAAAAAGTCAAGGTTGATACGATGAATATTGTTGCTATTCCGAATATCAACCTTTTGATAATATACTTTAACACGATTCCCTCTCCTTTACTTTTTATTTTTTCTATAAGTTATTAAAGTATTTTGCCAATATTTTATGCTTTTAGATATTTTCACATAGAAATAAAAGCTTGTACAAAAAATAGTAGGCAAGCACCGTTGCTAAATATTGCCTACTTCCTGCACAATTATACACTATTCTATTATCTTTTTCAAGACTCTGTTCGTATAGCGTGCACTTATGTTTGTCGTTAAAATACATGTTTTTTTTGTGATTTTAGCTTTATACTTCTTTATATTTCTTTATATTTTCTTTATCTTCTTTATACAATATATCCCTTTACTTTTTTCAAAAAAGGTATATGATATTTTTGACAAATGTGTTTCTTCCTATTAAATGTACCATATGAGTAGCCTGAAATATATTTGAGTGGTTTGCCTTACATGGTATATCACATAATACTATTTACTAAGGAGGTTTTATGGATGATATAATAAGCAGGCTTTCTGAAATAGAAGACTCATCTCAAGCTTACGTTGATGATGCCGTTCAAAAGAAAAAGGAAATCGCTGCTGAGATTAACGCCAGGAAAGAGCTTTGGAAGCAAGATCTTGATGCTAAGACAAAGGCAAGAATTGCCGAGTTGCAGAAATCTATGAATTTGTCTAAAGAAAAAAAGATTTCAGAACTCAAACAACAGTCTGAGAAGGCCTTTAGGAATCTGCAAGACATGTATGACACTCACCATGATAAATATGTGGATATGCTATTCTCAAATATGATTAAGGAGTAGCCATGGGAAATTTATTTAAATACTCTTCCCTTACCACTAAAATTCGTTCGATGTCAAGTGATTTAATAAGTATTGACGGTTTCAAATCATTATGTGAATGTGAAACCATCACTGATGCGATGAATGAGCTTATGCATTATAAATACTACCGTGATGCATTTAAAAAAGTCGACATCAATACATTACATCGTGAGAATATCGAGCAAATATTATTGTTAAGTAGTCTGGAAGAGTTTTCAAGACTCTGCAAATTCAACTCGGGTACTCCAAGAAAATATCTGAATTTAGTATCTATGTACAATACAATCCATGTCTTAAAGCGTATACTGCGAGACATTCTCAGTCATAGACCGACATCTTTGGATTTAAAATCATATTCCAAGTATATGGGTACAAAAACAAATCTGAACATCGATGATCTTATGTCTGCACAAGATGTATCACAATTCGTTGATTCACTGAAAAATACGGAATATTATGATTGTACAAATCAGGTATTGTCTACCGGAAGTACCAATATATTTGACTATGCACTTGCTCTTGACTCTTATTATTTTGAGATTTGCTTCAAATTTGCGCAAAAAGAGCTTAAAGGTGATGAAAGCAAAGAAGTACTCTCAATCCTTGGAACAAGATGTGATTTCCTTAATATGCAATGGATATACAGAACCAAGAAGTATTATAAAGTAAGTAATACAAGGGTATATGCCACTCTCATCCCACATTATTATAAGATAAGCGTAGATGAAATAAAGCAAATGGTTGAGGCCCAAAATCTTGATGAGTTTTTTGTAATATTTGACAATTCATACTATGGAAAATTGTCTGCAAAGCTTTTCAAGTACAAACCCGGCTTGGAAGAATTTTATATGAGGACATTGGAATATCTGTATAGTAAACATAAGAAGGATAATCCGTATTCTTTGGCAAGCCTCAGCTACTATCTGTATTCCAGGGAACTTGAGATAAGCAGAGTTATAGAGATAATAGAATCCATAAGATATTCGCTTCCTCCGGAAGATATTGTCTCTAATATTTTAAAACTTGAAACAAGGAGGTCTTTCGCATGATTGAGAGAATGGAATTCTTGAATATCACAGGCCCGAAAGACGATATTGACAGGATAATAGAAACCTATATCAGTAAGTATGATTTCCAGTTGGAAAATGCTCTTTCAGAGCTGAAAAATGTCAAAGAATTGCATGCCTTCAATGAAAGCAATCCTTATAAGGACATCTTGGCAAGATCACAGGAACTGAAAGAATACTTTAAAGATACCGGTTTACACACGAATCGTCACATGAGTATCGAGGAGGCCGACAAAATAACCCGGAGTATTTCAGACAAGGTCTATTCTTTAGCACAAAAAAAGAGTGAACTTGAATCGGAACTTGCGGGATACGAAGAAAAGCTTAAAAATGTCCACTATTTTATAGGACTGGATTATGACACCGAAAAGATTCTGCACTTTAAGTATGTAAACTTCAGATTCGGTTCCATGCCGACGGAATATTATGAAAAGTTTATGACCTTTGTGTATGAAAGTATTGACACTATTTTTTACAAGGCAAGAGAAATAGATGATAAGGTATGGGGTGTATATTTTGTACCGGATGCCATTTCGGATCAAATAGACGCTATATATTCTTCAATGCATTTTGAAAGATTTTTCCTGCCTGATGAGTACCATGGTACACCTGAATATTCAAGTGCAAAGCTTCAGGAAAAGATTAAAGAGTTGCAGGACAATATACTTAATATCGACAATAAGATACTAAGTGTACTTGAAAACAGCCGTGAAGATTTTCTTTTGGCAAATCAGGTACTCTACAGATTCAACAAGGTGTTTGAAGTCAGAAAGTATGCTGCAGCCACCAGAAATAACAGAAAAGATAAGAAAGTCTTCTATATCATATGCGGATGGCTTACAAAAGATGATGCCGAAAAACTGGCAAAAGAACTTGAAAATGAGCCGAGTACTTTCTGCCTTGCGGAAAGAAACTTATCAAAAATAAGCAGTACTCCGCCTATAAAGTTAAAGAACAATGCCCTTTTCAAACCTTATGAAATGTTTGTTGAAATGTACGGCTTGCCGAATTATAAGGAATTTGATCCTACAATACTTATAGCTCTGACATATTCCGTTTTGTTCGGTTTTATGTTCGGAGATGTCGGACAAGGTCTTGTGCTTTTAATACTCGGAAGTATTATAGCCTATAAGAAGAAATTAAGGCTTGCGGCAATTATTGCCAGATGCGGATTCTTCTCCACGATATTCGGATTCTTATTCGGTTCAGTATTCGGGTTTGAAGATATAATAAGCCCTCTTTGGGTAAGACCTGCAAAAGCAATGACTGCACTTCCCGTTATCGGAAATTTAAATACGGTCTTTGTGGTAACAATAACTCTGGGTATGTTAATAATAATACTTATGATGATCTTAAGTATTTTGACAAAGCTTAGGTTTAATGAACCGGGTGAAGCATTGTTTGACGCAAACGGTGTGGCAGGACTTGTATTTTATGCATCGGCACTTATTACCATAGTACTTTTTATGACAGGTAATCATATGCCGGCGACAATTGTACTGTTTATAATGTTTGTGCTTCCTTTAATTTTAATTTTCTTAAAAGAGCCTTTATCGGCTGTATTGGAAAAGAAAAAGATACATCTTGAAGGAGGTGTAGGCATGTTTATTCTACAAGGATTCTTTGAGCTTTTTGAAGTGCTTTTAAGCTACTTTTCAAACTCTCTTTCCTTTGTCAGAGTGGGTGCGTTTGCAGTCAGCCATGCGGCAATGATGGAAGTAGTACTTATGCTTTCAGGTGCTGAAAGCGGCAATATCAACTGGATAGTTGTTGTCCTCGGGAATATCTTTGTAATGGGTATGGAAGGTTTAATTGTAGGTATACAGGTATTACGTCTTGAGTATTATGAGTTGTTCTCAAGATTTTATACAGGTGACGGTAGAGAATTTAAACCTTATTCATAGTAAATAATTTTTATGTTTTAGTTAGGAGAAAAAAATGAATACATTAGTAAAAGTAACACTTGCAGCAGCCCTTATTTTAAGTATCGCAGTTCCTTATATCGCATTTATGATAGGCGAAAAGACAAAGGGTCGTTATAAAAAAGCCCTTGCAGGAAATGTTGTTATGTTCTTCGGTGTTATGGCGATTACATGCGTATTTTTATTATCAGGAAATGCTTACGCGGCTTCTGAAACAGCAGCTTCATCAGCTACAGGTTTAGGATACCTCTCAGCAGCTCTTTCAGTAGGTCTTGCATGTATCGGTGGCGGTATCGCCGTATCTGCGGCAGCTTCAGCAGCACTTGGAGCTATCAGTGAGGACGGTTCAATCCTTGGTAAGTCACTTATCTTTGTAGGTCTTGCAGAGGGTGTTTGCCTTTACGGACTTGTAGTTGCATTCATGATTCTTGGTCGTTTATAAAGGCGATTTTATGAAAATGTATCTTATAAGTGATAATGTGGATACTCTTACAGGTATGAGACTTGCAGGGGTGGAAGGAGTGGTGGTTCATGAAAAGCATGAACTTACAAATGCCCTTGATTTTGTTATAAAGAGCAAAGATATCGGCATTGTGCTTCTCACGGAAAAGTTTTCAAAAGATTACCCCGAGCTTGTAAATAAATATAAGATGGAATCACATATACCACTCTTTATTGATATACCGGATCGACATGGTACCGGAAGATCCGAAAACTTCATTATAGACTATGTAAATGAGGCTATCGGCTTGAAACTGTAACAGTTTGCATGATTATAATCTTGCAAAATGAACTTTAGATTAAGATTAAAAAGGTAGGTATTATCTTGACAATAGAAGAAAAACTACAGCATTTTAAAGAGGCTTGCACTGCTGATGCCATTGCCGCTGCTGAAAAAATACTTTCAGATTATAAAAATGCTTTAGAGAAGGACTTTTTAGACTACCAAAACAGTGAGACGAGACTTGCTGATATGGAAGTCAAAACTGAAACCACAAGGATTGACAAAGAGATGAACAAAGAGCTCGCTCTTGAACAGATAAAACTACGAATGGAGCTCGGCAAAAAGGCTGCCGAGCTTAAGGAAAAGATTTTTGCACAGCTTGAGGAAAGACTCGCAGAGTATCAGGAAACTCCCGAATATGTAGCTTTGATAGATTCACAAATTGAAAGAGCATTGAAATTTGCGGGAAATGATGAGGTGAAAATATATATAGACCCTAATGATGAATCTCTCGCACATGATCTTTCCGTAAGGCATGATATTGATATAGCCATCAGTAAATATCCTTTTCATGGCGGTATGAGAGCCGTTATACCGGCAAAAAATATTCTGATTGACAATTCTTTTGAAAAAAAGATTTCAGAAGCAAAGGAAAAATTTGATGTAGATATGGAGGTAC
>CAKAQP010000071.1 GCA_916720285.1 uncultured Lachnoanaerobaculum sp.
TTAAAATCATTGCTGCATGTATATTGCTTGCAGTAATGATTTTACTGATATTTACAAGACTTTTTGATATACAATCCCCTGATGAAAATATTGACTACCGTAGAGTAAGAAATCTGCAGGTGTATTTTAAAAATAATACAAATATTGTTGTTACATCTAAATGTATTCATGCGGGAGATTATAATCTGGAGTTTGAAATAGAAGATTATGCGGCTTCAACAGAAAATATTATGCTTGCAATTACTGCAATGGGATATGCCGGGGTTTGGATGGATGGAATGATGAAGTTTGAGGGAAATATAGATAAGGTCAGAAAACTATTGAATATCAATTGTGAAGAAACACCCAGGACAATTATTCCATTCGGAAAGCCAAAGAGTATGGTAATACAGAAAGAAAAAAAGCATTTTCTGAAAGAGTTCATATTATTTAGCGGCAGCTAGGCAGGTGTTTTATATGAGTGAAAATTTATTAAACTTTATAATTTGGTCAATATCGGGATGTTTAATAATCGCTATTGGAATCAGTTGTTTCTTTTCTAAAAAGCAGGCAGGATTTTGGGCAAATGTTAATTTGCCTCCGGTAAAGGATGTAAAGGGATATAATCATGCTACGGGGAAGCTGTTTGTTTTATTCGGAGTGCTTTTGATTGCTTTGGGATTGCCTATATTATTTGATAAAAGTTCAGTATTTATATTTTTATCAATAATAGGAGTACTGATTTTAACAATAGCTATGATGGTGGTATATATTTTTTATATTGATGATAAATATAGGGAAAAATGAAACAAAAAAGAATTTTTAAAATAATTGCTGCTGGTATAGTGCTTGCGGCAATAGCAGTACTTATATATAACAGATTTTCTTATAAAGAAACATCTACAAAGCGTCCAAGGTATGCTTATAAAAATAAGATAGAGCAGATTAAAAGCAGCATCGACAAGGATGGCGATGGTGTTGATGACCAGAGCGACATATTGGAAAGTGCATTGGAATATATACAGACAAAGCCGAAGTATGAGAGCAGATACTATATTGGCGGAACACCAAATGACGGTTATGGTGTTTGTACAGATGTTGTAGCTGCGGCACTTTTCGGCGCAGGATATGATTTACAAAGACTTGTGTCTGAGGATATAAACGAGCATCCGGATAATTATGATATACAATCCCCCGATGAAAATATTGACTATCGCAGAGTAAGAAATCTGCAGGTGTATTTTAAAAATAATACAAAAAGTCTTACTACAGATCTTTCTGAAATAGAAGAGTGGCAGGGTGGAGATATTGTTATTTTTAAAAAGCATATTGGAATAGTATCAGATAGAAGAGATAAAAATGGAGTCCCATATATTATTCATCATGGAAGTAAATATCAAAGAGCATATGAACAAAAATATCTGAAAAGTAAGGCTGATGAAATAGTCGGTCACTACAGATGGGAATTGGAAAGATAAAGAAAAAGATGGATATGATATCTATGCATTTGGGCACTAATGATAGGAGATAAGAATATGGAGCTTAAATCAAATATTGCCTATTGGAAATATTAGAATTGGGTGATAATGTAAAGGGCACAACTTATGAAAGGATAAATCAATTGATAAAGGCACTTACAACAACAATTTCAATTAGGAAAATTCCAGGAGTAGATATTGATGGTGTAGAAACAGGAATGGGAATATTAAAAAATCTGAAGCGGCTGAGCGTAGAAGGTGAAACTAAAAAAGAGCAAAAGTTAGTTGAGGTAGAAGTGAATGTGTTATTGGACGGAGAAAAAATAAGTATAGAAAAATTTAATTGTTGCACAGCTACCGGTATAAATATGGACACCCTGTTTGGTGAATTGTTGAGAAGAAATTAAAATATAAACAATATTCAGGAAGATATCTAAGGGAGCAATATGAAAAATAAAAAGAAAGTATGGATTATAGGTTTATGCTTTATTATTGCAGGATATTTTGCACTTTCGCTATGTGATTTTATGTATATCCCTGCTGACAAATATCCAGCGGTTATTAGGAAAAAATTTTTTACAGATAATAAAAATATTACTGTAAAGAGTATGGGTAATGTATGTCAAGTGGAAGACGGTATATATTTTGTGTATCATGGTAGACTAATGTATATGGATAATGAGGGCAAAGCAGTAGATGAGGTATATTCAGGCTCAAATTATATAGGCTCAATTATGGAAAATAATTCGGATATCTTTTTCCTTTGTAAGGATATGTTCGGAATATGCAAGATGAGTAGAGATATAGATAAAAAGCAATTGGAAAATATAAATGGTGGGATAAAGCCTGTAATTAATGGAGAGGGAGACAGAAACTATATAGATGGCAAGTATATATACTTGTTTAATGGAGATATACTTAGTAAATATACTTTAGATGGTACAAAGATTTATTCATCTAAGATTTATTATGATCAAATAAGATTGGGAGGAGTCGGCAGTGTTGTATTTAATGAATACAGCATGCGTATAATAAGAGAGGCAAGTTATGGGCCAGGTATAGGAGTAGATGTCCCATATCATTATCTGCTTGGATGGAATAAAGTAAAATATAAGCAAAAAGAGCTGACTACATTTCAGTATTATAAAGAAGCTTCAAGCTGGGATCGTAACAATACAACTAATATAGTAGAGACTTATGATATATGGGCAAAAAATCTGGATGATAAAATAAGGAGTAATTCAGACAAGTGGGATATAATGAAAGACAGAGATATGGGGGAATATGATTTAGTAAGTATAGGTTTATTTAGAGAAAATCCTAATTATTACAGAGTATTAAACGGATATATATACTTTTACCAACCTATGGAGTTTTTGTACAGAGATAAGAATTATATAGATAAAATTAAGTTTAACGATACAGGAAGCGTAAGTAGAGAAGAAAAAGATAAAGTAGAGTTTATGGTTCATATGTATGTGATGCTTAGGATAAAAGCAGAAGATATAGAAAAGGCGAAAGACGGCTCAAATATTGACTATGAAATAATCAATACGCCAAGGTATCCTATAGATTATGATGCTTATATAGAAAATTATGAAGTAAATGACAACTTTTTATATAGTGTATCTAATGGAGAGTCAATTATGGATGAAGAAGAAAGAACTAAGCTCTTTATTACAGATATGAACACAGGCACTATAAGATTGATATACAGTAGAATTAAGGATTCTGAAAGTGTCTACATACCACAATTATTTTGTAGTGATAACTATGTTTTTTTATATGAATATAGTTATATAGCAGGAGAAGATAAACAACGTATAACAAGATTTGATAAGGATGGTAAAAATCCGATGCTTGTTGTAGATTATACAGGAGAAGTCGTAATGAAATCGGTGGAGCCGGTTCAATAATTGTATATATAATTTTAACTTTATAGCTTAATTTATGCAAAGGAGGGCGTATGGCATACTCACTTGATGATATATTTATGAGTGGACGAAAGAAGAAAAATGCCTTATTGATATACTGGAATTAAATAATATATCAGATAAACCTTTGAAACTGAAAATAGATTGCTTAATAGCAGCATTAACTTTGGATACTATGACAAATATGAGGATATTGGGAGTGGATGATGAAAAAATAGTTTATAATACAGGAATGCAACTATTAGGGAAATTATACGAATTAAGATGTGGAAGGGAGGAATATATTACACAAGTACAAATAGAGGATAGAATTAATATAATAGATACACCATATTATATAAAAAATGAATCTGATAATAAATATGCAGATATCGATACGCTATTTACAGAAATTTTATAAGATAAATAATGCATAAGTAGAGTCATATTAGAATGAAAAAAAAATTATTATTAATAGTAGTAATTGTAATAATATTGTTAATTGTTTTACTGATTTTTATACTTCCTTATTTTGATTTTATGTATGTACCTGCAGGTAAGCATTGGTTAAAAGAAAAGATAGCAGATCAGGACAATAATACAGGTGCTAAAACAATCTTGAAAGTGGAGCAAGGAGAAAACGGAGAGTATTTTGTGTATGAAAATCGCTTGTTATACATAGATAACAAAGAAGGTAAAGTAAGTGAGATATGTGAAATACCGGAGCAGATATTGGGGATTTTAATAAAAGGAGATGCTATTTTTTTAAGAGAAGACAATAGTCCATATATTTATAAGACAACACAAGATGGTATAAAAACAAAGCTTATTGATAATGATGGAGCAACATATATGGAAGGAAAAAACATATATAAATTGATAGACGCAAGATTGGAAAAATATGACTTGAACGGAAAGAAGATTTTTTCAATTGACACAGAGTATAATAATATTTCATGCAATTCCTTATTTGATGAATATATATTTTTTAAAACGCATAACGAAATAGGTCTTAGTGCTCCAAGATACTATTTATTTGATATAAATAAAATTAAATACATAACATATACTCTTGATCTTTCAAGATATTATCAATTTCCTGCTGAATGGGACTCATATATTGAAGAAAAAGTAGTTCCTTTTGATGCATTTGCAGAGAATATAGATAACATAGCTAGAGAAGGAAAGGCATTTAAATATATAGGGAGTAGAGATTTTAATGATTATGAATTAAAAAGTATAGAATTATTTTTTTCACATTTTTCTGAAGTTATAAACGGGTATATTTATCTTTTTGGAACACAAAGAATTGTATACAGAGATAAGGATTATAAAGAAAAAATAACAAAGAATAAAAATGGGTTGGTAGATGATGAAGAAATACAAAAAATAGAATGTGAGATATTAAATTATCCTATATTTCGAATTAGGGTAGAGGATATTAAAAATGCTAAGGAGTATTCTTACATTAATTATGAAATAGTAAATAAATATCCTGATATTGAAGGTATTATAAGAAGATTTGCTATTAAAGATAGTACAATATATTTATTGAATAAAGATCATGCTGTTAATAAAAGTGATTACAGAAATATTTATGTATATGCTATAGATAGCAGTACCGGTTTATCAAAAAAGATTTTTGAAAAAAAGACTCTTTCATCAGAACAATCAGATCCTGAGATTTTTTGTACAGATAATCATATTTTTATATATGAGTATAATAATTATGGAAAGACCCGTATTACAAGAATCAACCGAGATGGCAGCAACCCTGTTTTGGTAATAGATGAGAATGGGGATATAGTGATGAAACCTTTATAAAAAAGATAATTGATAAAAATCAAGTGTACAAGGTAAAGCATAATGATGAAATATTGGAATAGTTTATTGAGGTTGGATATTAGCCTATGTAAAGGAGGACACATGGCATACTCACTTGATGATATATTTATAGATAGTATTTTTGAGGCAGAAGATATTTATGATGTGAATTTCAAGGTCAAACCAAATACACATCCAATACTTGCGGTTGAATGTTCAGTTAAGGAAAGCCAAAACATTGAAAGTATTGTGCGAAACCTGCATGATAAGAATTTGACAATATTTATATATATTGGTGAGCAAAAGAAAGACTTATTTACGGGTATTGTTAAGGATTGTAAGTTAGTATGCAACAATAAGATAAATACTCTTAAAATGAAAGTTATAGGATTTAGTGTAATGCTTGATAAAGAAAAGCATACAAGGATTTTTCAGGACAAAGAACTTACATATAAAGAAGTATTAAATCATACTATGTCGAAAAAAATAGGTAAGGTGATATTCAATAAAGAAGATACTAAGATTGAAAGGCTGCTGTTTCAGTATAATGAAACTGATTAGCAGTTTATGAAAAGAGTATCAGGACTTGGAGAGAGTATACTGATACCATTATTTTATGAAAACGAAGTAATATTAAGTTATGGCTTACCAAGATCTGCTAAAGAAATAGAATTAAAAGAAGATTTCTATGCATCAGGTAATCATATATATGATAAATCCAAAGACTATGACATAAAGGGGATTTATCATATGTTTTATTCTGATGAGGATTATGAACTTGGAACGGTAGTTAAAAATAAAGGTTTAAGATTTGTGATATGTGAAAAAGAGGCTCAGACAGTTGAAGCGACCCTTAAGTTTCACTATAAAGTTTGCAAAGAGGAAAATATAAGAAGTAAAAGGGTTTATAATGAAAAAATAAGAGGTCTTGTGATATCCGCAGAAGTTGTAGATGTAAAAGCAGAGGATGTATTTGTAAAGTTTTCTATGGAGAGCGGGGTGGAAAAGAAAAGGTATAAACTTGAGTGGCTGCCTGTTACCGGAAATGTTATGTATTGCATGCCGGAAGTCGGAGCAAAGGTAAAAGTATACTTTGGAAACAGTGATGAGGGTAAAAATGTATTTGCCATAGAATGTGAAAATATGTCAGCTTTTTCCAATGAAATAAAGGGTATAGTTACAAAAGACGGTAAAACAATACATATAAAAGATACCAGAGTGGAATTAAAAGCAGATAATAAGGTGAATATATCCGGTAAAAACATGACATTCAGTTCGTCTGATTCATTATTAATGTCAGCAAGGAAGAAAGTAAAGATTAAATCCGACAAGGAAATATCTCATTTTGTTTTGTACTAAATATATTCTAGCACCAAGAGGCTAGGAAAGAACTTAGAGATTATATTATAAATAACAATGGAAAATATGATCCGAAAAAAATAAAAGAGTTATTTATAAATAGCAAAGGGGGTAATATTAAATATGATTATAGGGACAGAAGGGAAGGAGAGGCACAGTTATTTACTAAATAGAAAAAAATCTCACTTTTAATATTTACTTTGTTTCTAATATTTTCTAGTACTATGGTATCAAATTTGATTAATAAAACAAATACTCAATGGGAGTGGGTAATCAAACCAAGTTTATATAAAGATATAAGTTTTTTAGAGGGGAACTTATTTAAATTTTATAAGAACAGTGGAGAAGTTTGTATTATTGATGCAAGTACCAAAGATATCTATGAGTATCCGCTTTTTGATGATATTGATTTTGATAGAGAAAATGTATTTATTGCAAATAAAAATTATTCTTTTTTCTATGTTGACAAAGCAGGCAACAAGTTATCGGATAAAACTTATGAAAACATATATTCTTTTAAGGATGGTTTATCAGCAGTTAAGCTTAAGGGTTTGTGGGGATTCATAGATAAAAACTTCAATCAGGTTATTGATTTTAATTTTTATGATGTACATTTATTTTATGAAAATTATGCTGCGGTTATGGATAAGGATAATAAATGGGGGTTTATAGATATAAATGAAAATATAGTAATAGACTTTCAATATGATGAAGTAATGGATTTTCATGAGGGCTTGGCAGCTGTTAAGCAGGGGGATAAATGGACTTTTATAAACAATAAAGGAATTGTAGTAACAAATACTTTTTATGATGAAATTAGTGATTTATATGAAGGTTTTGCCGCTGTAAAAAGGCAAGATAAATGGGGCTATATAGACAAAAATGGTAAAGAGGTCATAGAATGTAAATATGATGATGCACATAATTTTAGTGAAGGTCTTGCTGCTGTTGCAATTAATAATTATTTGGGTGACGGTTATATTGCATGGGCTTACATAGATACTAAGGGAGACATTGTGATTCCTTTTTACTCATACAGTGCTATAAGTGGAGTTCCTTTAATTATTGGTGAATTTCATGATGGGAAAGCCTTTGTAACAAAAGATTTAGTATCTGTTATAGGGAAGAATGGAGAAAATATTTTTCGAGGTAATTCCTTGTTTTTTGTTTCAAAAGCAAAATATTATAAAGAACATTCAGCAATGATTGGCTACATTTATTCAGATTCAAGTATGAAGATTAGAAAGTATGGTCTTTTGAATTTAGAGGGAGAGGAAGTATTAAAACCAATATTTGATTACATAGAAGACATATATGGAGAATATATGATAGTTGCTGATATAAAGAATGGAACAGATATGAACTATGGCATAGTTAGAATAAAATGAAATATATTATGGCTATGTAAAGAAGACCAAAGTTATATCATTTGATATTTCAAAATATAAAAATAGTTAATCATTGAGAGGACTATTAAGGGTATAAAAACACATAGGAATTATGGTGATGTGTTTTATTGGAATTTTAGCTCAAGAGATTTTAAAGAAGGAAACAATGCTCCAGGAAGTCCTGCTAAGGAAAATGATGGTGCTAAATACAGAGGAGCAGGATATATACAATTAACATGGAAAGAGGACTATTATAAATTTGCAAAATATATAGGTGATGATGATATACTAAATCAAGGTTGTATTTATGTGTCAAACAATTATCCATGGGAATCTGCAGGATGGTATTGGAGTAAACTCAAAAAAATAAATAATAAGATAAATGAAAATCCGGATTTTTCTGTTGAAGAAGTAACAAAAAATGTAAATGGAGGAGATAATGCCTTAGACGAAAGGAAAAAGGCTTATAAAAAGTGCTGTGAAAAGATTAAAGAGTAGGTTACTACAGATAACTGTGATATTTTTAGTGATAATAGTTAGTACATCTTGTAAGAATGGCAATATAAACAGAGATACATATATATCAAAAGAAGAACAGGCTATTAATAGTGTTTCCAAATATAGGATAATAAAAGATAAATTTATTTTAAACACTACTAATATGGAGATGCATATAGAATATCCTAGTATTTCTGATATGTCGGACATTGAAAAGCAGGAACGAATCAATAAACTGATTTTTTTAACATCGGTGGGACTTTATTATAATACATATGTACATAATAAGCTTAAAACAAATAGTAATTATACAATTGTTCATAATGATGATAAGTATATCAGTGTTAAGTATGACGGTTTTACTACAGTGGAGGCAAGAAGGCCTAATTATGATTGTTTTTGTTTAAATATAGATTTAATAAAGGGTGAAGTAATAGGGTTGGAAGATGTAATAGATATAGAAAAATTAAGAGTTAAATTTAAAAAAGATAATTTTACAGTAGTAAAGGGGCTTGATGAAAATATTCCTTTAGATGAGAGAGGATGGGGGGAATTATTTGATCATTATTTGGAATATCATGTGATATCTGGTGATGAACTTCATAATTATGATTTTTATTTTACAGATAATAAGATAGGGTTAATTATAAGTGTTCCGGTAGATGCAGGAGGGTCATATATTATTTTTGAAAGTAGTGATAATCTGAGTATGGATGATATAAAAAAGTAAAGTTTATTGTGGAGTATGGTACTAGTATCTTTTGCATCATCAGATTGATAGTTACCTGAGCCACGAACGGGAATGTCACTATCGTTATTACAAAATTGACTTTCCCATTTGGCAAGTGTACTAACACCAATACCAAGATTCTTGGCACATTCAACTTGAGTAAGATCAGGATGTTCATTTCGATAGTTGATAGCATCCAGCTTAAACTGTTTTGAGTGATGGTTTCTTTTACTTGACATAATGAGTTCCTCCTAAGGTTTATTATATAACAAATAAGGAAATATCTCATTTTGTTTTGTACTAAATATATTCTAGCACCAGTAAAAATTAAGTTTACAGTATAGTTACATATAAGTATAATAGGGCATTAATAAAAGGCATTGTTTATCGATGTCTTTTATTTTAGATCTATTTTAAAAGGTGACACTATGGATGAGATAAGAGAGGTCGATAATAAAATTATCGGATTGAAAGATAGCGAAGTGCAACAAAGAATTGCATCGGGTCTTACAAATAAATTAAATATGGGAACCGATAAAACAACTATGGAAATAGTATTGTCAAATGTATGTACATACTTTAACCTGATATTTTTAATAATTTCCATAGTACTGATTATGGTAGGTTCATTTAGAAATCTTACATTCCTACCTGTTATTATCGGAAATACACTTATAGGTATAGTACAAGAGTTGCGTGCAAAAAAGACACTTGATACGATGAAATTTTTAAGTGCTCCTCACAGTGACGTGATAAGAGACGGAGAACTTCAAAATATATTGTCTGAGGAGCTGGTAAAAGATGATATTATTCTTCTGAAAGCCGGCAAGCAGATTTGTGCGGACGCCATTGTTATATCCGGAAGCGTTCAGGTTAATGAATCCTTGCTTACAGGTGAGTCTGATGAAATTGAAAAAGCTGTAGGCAGTAAGCTTTTATCGGGAAGTTTTGTAGTATCCGGAGAATGCTATGCAAAACTTGAGAAAGTGGGAGAAGAGTCATATATTTCAAAACTCAGTACACAAGCAAAAACTATGAAAAGTAAAGAACAATCGGAGATGATAAGGCATATCAATTTGATTGTTAAGGCTGTAGGTATTGTAATCATACCTATAGGTGCGGTTTTATTTTTACAAAGCTTTTATGTAAACGGGGATACTCTTAGAAAAAGTGTAACTTCAACAGTTGCCGCCGTACTGGGGATGATTCCTGAGGGATTGTATTTGCTGACCACAGTTGCGCTTGCCCTAAGTACTATGAAACTTGCAACAAAAAAAGTACTGCTTCATGATATGAAAAGTATTGAGACTTTGGCAAGAGTTGATGTGCTTTGTGTTGATAAAACAGGTACGATTACAGAACCTGATATGAAAGTGGAAGATGTGTTCTTATGTAAAGGTGCAAACAGTTCTATAGATTATTCGGATTTTGAAAAATTATTGTTTTCATATGCTCTTGCTTCAAAAGATAATAATGCAACTATGCAGGCTCTAAAAGAATATGTAAATAAGAAAGGTATAGAATTAGATAAAGTCAGTGCTGTAAGTTTCTTAAAAGAACGAATAGAAGAATGTTCTGAAAAGGGATCAAAAGAAATTGCATATAAAGTTTTTCCTTTATATAGAGAAGAAGGAGAA
>CAKAQP010000072.1 GCA_916720285.1 uncultured Lachnoanaerobaculum sp.
CAACTTCCTTTTGTTACAAGTCTATATTTGTTTAATAATAATGATCAATGTATTAATGAGCATTATTATGCTACAACACTGGCTTTTGAAATGGAAGAAGAAAATAAATACCGAAGTATGCAAAGATGGTTTAAAGCAGATGGTAATAGATATGCTTCGTTAACAGACAAAGAGAATCTGAATATACTTTTTAGAATTTATGATGATGAAATGGAAGAAAAAGGGATCGGTATAGCTCAAATTAGTTTGAAAGCAATAGATGCTGTATTTGAAAATGTAAGTAATTATAAAGACGGTTCATGGATGCTTTTATCAGGCAATGATTTTCTGCTTTTTCCGGAGGAAAAAGCAGAAATAATAGATAAACTAAGTAAAACGGAAGCAGTTTGGTCGGGAATGCGAAATGTTGGAGGAGAGAAAGTTATAGGATATGCGGATGTCTGCGGTTTTGATATTAGATTAATTACAACGGTAGATCAAAGCAATATTTTTTCAATACTTCGTCCTACATTGGTTATTTTTTTGATTGGATTGGGAATAGTTCTGGCTCTTACATTTATTGTGGCATATGGAGTCAGCTATAGATTTACGAAGCCTGTTACGAAAATGATTTCAAGTATACAGGCATTTGGTAAGCAGGAACTTAATGCAAGAATAGAGGATTCATCTATTCAGGAATTTCATGATATAGGAACTGTGTTTAATGAGATGGCAGACAGAATAGAATATCTGATTACAGAAGTATATGAAAAGCAATTAATAGCAACACAATCAAAAATGAAATATCTTCAATCACAGATTAATCCTCATTTTCAATTTAATATATTGGCAATGCTTAGCCTTAAGGCAAAGATAGCCGGAAATGAGGATCTGTATCAAAGTTTAAATGCCTTTTCAAAGCTGATGCAAGGGAAGATCTTTCGTGAAAAAGAAATAAAGATCAAAGTAAAAGAGGAATTGGATATTGTTAAATTTTATCTTCTTTTACAAAAAGAAAGGTATCAGGAAAAGCTGTCTTATGATATTTATGTGGAAGATGACAGAATATATGAAGATATGATTCCAAGATTGTTGATAGAACCACTGGTTGAGAATGCAGTTTCTCATGGGTTAGAGCCACAAAAAGAAAAGGGCAGGATTGTTGTTAGACTGCATGAAGAATTTACAGAAAAGGAAAATAGAAGCTCAATGCTTCATATTTGTGTAGAAGATAATGGTGTGGGAATGGGAGAAAAGGAAATCGAAGTAAATATTCAGGATGAGCAATATAAGGTAGAACATACACATACAGGATTTGAGAATACAAAAAGAATGCTTAAGATATTGTATGGAGATAACTATGAATTCAAGATATGGAGTGAAAAAGGTAATGGAACCAGGATTGAAATTATAATTCCGGTAGAAAGAGGCATAAATTATGTGGAAAGTAATAGCGGCAGATGATGAAGCATACATTAGAGAAGCATTGAAAAAATTAATAAATTGGGAAAAAATGGATTGTAATCTGATAAATGTTGTGGATAATGGTCAAGAGTTAATAAATAAAATAGAAGAGCAAGAACCCGATATTGTAATTACCGATATTCAAATGCCGGAAGTAAATGGTATGGATGTATGTAAATATTTATATGAAACATATCCGGAAACCCAAGTTATTATTCTGACTGCATATGCTGATTTTTCATATGCAAAAACGGCGATTAAATACAGTATTTGCGATTATGTTTTGAAGGTTTCTATTATGGATGAACTTCCGGATGCAATAGAAAAAGCTATAGGAAATCTAAATCAGTTGAAAATAGAGATAGAAAAAAATGAAAAATACCCATTGGATCAACTCTCGTTAATACAACAGATAGATCAGTATATAGAAATGAATTATAAAAAGAAATTATCACTTGATGATATTGCGGAGGCCTTACATATTAACAGTAGTTATCTGAGTAGGGTATATAAACTGAAGAAGGGAAAAAACTTATTTGATGCAATTCTCAATTTACGAATAGAAGCAGCAAAAGATTATTTGATAAATACAGATAAGAGAACGTATGAGATCTCAGAATTAGTCGGCGTAGAGGATCCCAGCTATTTTTCAAAGATGTTTAAGAAAATAACCGGAATGTCACCAAAAGAATACAGAAAGCAGGAAGGAAATGAAGAATAAGGCGAAAAAGCTTCTGTTATTGATGTGGATACTGCTAATCTGTTGCATGCTAAGCAGTTGTGAAAAAGAAAAGAAAAAAGTAACAATCACTGTAATACATTCATGGGGTGGAACAGAAGCTGATCATGTTGCAATGAGACAAATATATGAACAGTTTCAAAATGAGAATCCGGACATTAACCTTAGATTGATTTCTATGCCGACAAGAAATGAAACATTGCGCAAAGTTGAGGATATGATTATGGTGGGAGATACTCCGGATATAATTGCCTTTAGCGGAATGGGTGAAAACAGCATATATAATTTTATGGTCGAAAATAATATGGCGTTGGATATTCAACCATATTTAGAAGAAGATTCGGAATTTGACAGAGATGTTTCTAAAACAAATAAAAAATATTGGACAACAAAAGCGGGTAACCTTTATACGGTCGTTGATGTACTTTCTTTGAGCGGTGGATATTGGTACAATGAAGAAATTTTAGAAAAAGCGGGAGTTAAGCAACTTCCGGAGACTTGGAATGAATTTATTGATATGTGTGATCGAATCAATGAATGGTCGAAAAAAGAGAGTGCTGAAGTAAAGCCGTTAAGGCCGTCTGCAGAAGGCTACCTATACTTTATGGACCACATGTTATTTAGTGATAAGGATTCCATAAGTGAGATTAGTGATGAGGATTTTGCAGATACCTTAAAAAAGATGGAAAGTATTTATCATTTTTCAACATTTGAAAATACATCATATAGCTATAGAGATGAGACAAGACTTTTTAATGAAGGTAGACTTGCTATTTATGTGAATGGTGTATGGGGAGCACCTATGATTTCAGAAAAAATACATGCAAAATATGCATTATTGCCCACTAACGACGGGATATCCATGTCCTGTGAATCGGCAAGTTTGGGGTATGTGCTTGGAAAGAGCGGCAGTAAAGAGCGAGAGGATGCTTCTGTAAGATTTTTGAAGTATATTCTTAGTGAAAAAGTACAGATACAGATATTGGAACGAACAGAGCAATTTCCGGCGAATCCAAATATTTCTTTGGAAAAGTATAAGAATGAAAAAAATCGAATGTATCAGGCAGCAACATTGGTGCTGGATGCAGAAAGAAAAATTGAGATACCTGATAATGTTTGGTCGGCATCACAAAAAGAATACTTTACAGATAATATTTTTAAAGTATTGACGAATGAGATGGATAAGCAGGAGTTGGTGGATAATATAGATAAAAGAATCAGATGATTAAAAGAACATGTAAAATATTGCTGTCAAAGTAAATATTTTACATGCTCTTTTTATTTATATGTAAAGATAATACACGATCAAGTAAATTTACTTCATTCAAAATACACAAAGAAAATAATAAAATAAAAGCATAAAATACCGAAAAACATTAAATACAAAATAAGGAGGTTAGTATGAAAAGAAAATTAGTGAGTGTATTATTGGTTGCCGCAATGGGAGTATCTGTTCTTGCCGGATGTGGAGGCAGTAACTCGAAAAAAACAGATGAAGACCAAAAGGCAGCAGCAAGTGATGAAAATGTACTTGAGTTTTATCACGGATATTATCATGATAAAAGCGAATGGGCTGCAGCGCAGGTAATGCGTGATATTTACGACGAATTTGCAAAGACACATTCAGATGGAACAGTGACATTTAAGCCAATTCCTGTAGAAAACAGAGATGATATTGTTAGTGCAAAGGTTGCAGGTGGATCTTTTCCGGATATGGTTGATGTTGGTGGAGCCGGAGTTCCTCAGTCAGCAATTTCACAGAACCTCGTATATGATTTGAAACCATATATTGATGAAAATAAACTTCAGGATGCTGTGGGGCTTAATTATACACAGCATGATATGGACGGACATATATATGCAGTACATGATCAGATTGAGAGTCGTGGGCTTTGGTATAATTCCTCAATTTTTGAAAAGGCAGGGGTATCTGCAGATGCATTGAAAGATTGGAATTCTTTTGGAGAAGCAATGACAAAAATATCTGCTCTGAATGATGGAACCTATGGTTATATCGGTGGTCAAGGCTCAAGCTATATAGTAAACAGCATAATGGCTTCAACAGAAAATGGAAAGAAGATGTTGGAATCTGAACTTACAGAAGAAATAATTAACTCAGATGAGTTTGCAAATGCATTTAAGACTGCGGCGAAATTGGATCAGGCAAACGGATCCGATCATACAACAGATGATAATGGAAATTTAATGGCTGAATTCAACACAAACGGAAAAGTAGGTGTTTTGTTTAACGGTGTATGGAATGCAAGCGGAATAGATGCATCACTTGTTGATTCTATCGAACCTTCATTGTTCCCGGGTAATATAGCTATTGCATCAGCAGGTGGCGGACTTGCTGTTTCTAATAAGATGAGCGATGAAAAAACAAAATTGGCTCTTGAATTTATCAAGTATATGACAAGCAAAGAGGTACAGGAAAAGATATTTACACAAGTACAGGCTAACCCTTGTAATACAACTGTAGACCTTAATGCATTAGCTAAAAAGAGTGGTGATGCGGCAACAATTAAACTTGCAAAAGCGTGTTCAGAGGTTAATTCAGCAGATACGGTTGTGATTGATATGAATTATACATGGGGATCTGATGTTGATAAGGCAATTATAAACGCTTTAATGGAATGTGCAGTATCAGGAACTGATGTGGATGCGAGATTTGAATCTCTTAAGAAAGAATTGCTTGCATTGATAGGTTAAGTTATCTGAAAAAAGACTACATAAAAAGGGAGGGGAGCAATCCCTTCCCGTTTTTAATTAATGAGAAAACATTATTGCGGGGCTTTTATAATAGGAGGTAGAAAATTGGAGATGGTAAACAAATCTAAAAAGAGAAAAAGTAAATTAGGTATAAGGAGAACAGGATTTATTATTGCGTTTTTGGCACCAACACTTTTTGTTTTTTGCGTGTTCTATTTATATCCGATTATCACAGTATTTGTAACATCATTTTGTAAGTGGGATTATACCAACATTACAAGTCCTGAATTTTTTGGATGGAATGGTTTGTGGAATAATTATGATTATATTTTTAACAAGTATCCATTTTTCTGGGAGGCACTTAAAAACTCAACAAAATGGGCGATAGTGGGAGCAATTGTACAAATTCCGATTGCTACATTGATTGCTCTGGCACTGTCCAGAAAAGTAAAAGGAATTAAATTTGTACGAATTGTTTATATAATTCCGAATATGATATCAACGGCTGCTATGGGTGTGATTTTCTTGCAATTATACAATCCGTCCTATGGAATTATCAATCCTATAATTCGTTTGTTTAATAAAGACTTTTCTGACAGCATACTCTTATTAAAAGGACCTGCATTTGTTGCTATGACATGTGCCTATATATTCTTTACAGGTACTACAACTTTAATGATTCTTGGCAATATTATGGCTGTACCGGAGGAGATAAGAGAAGCTGCCATGCTGGATGGAGCAAGTGGTTTAAAACAGGACCTGCATATTACAATTCCAATGATTAAAGGAACTCTAAAAACAGTATCAGTCCTTGCGGCAACATCAGGATTTCTTCTTTATAACGAAGTATATTTTTTAACGAAGGGAGCGGCAGGAACTTATAGTATCAGCTATGTGATACGTGAACTTGCTATTACAAGTCCGAGAACTCAGTTTGGAAGAGCCAATGCAGTTGCAATGATACAGATACTGGCAGGAATGGTAATTATTCTGGTAGTTAGTTTTGTATACAGTTTGTCACCTAAAAAAGAAAAACATTAGAGAGGAGTTAGGACATTGAAAAAATCTAAAAAAGAAAAAACAGTTAAAGATATGCCGCTAGGAACCAAGATTATTACATGTTTATGCCTTATATGGGCATTAACAGTATCATTAGTTCCACTGATTTGGCTTGTGCTTTCAAGTTTGAAAAAGGATCCTATGGCAAGACCGGGATTTCAACTTCCTGATTCTATTTGTATAGACGGCTATATTTCGACATTTCGAGACCTTCATGTTCTTAGATATTTTGGCAACAGTTTATTTGTAGCGGGAATGTCTGTATTGATAAGTGTAGTTATGATATCAATGTCTGCATATGTAGTAGCAAGAATGGAATTCAGAGGCAAAACATTGGTAAATATTTTGCTGTATTCAACAATGTTTATTCCCGCAACGGCACTAACATATCCTGTATATAATTTGATTAATAATCTTCACTTGTATGATACAAGGGCGGCATTGATTCTGATTTATTCATGCAGTGGAATAGCGGTAAGTTTTTTTGTCATTAAAAATTATTACAATAATATTCCGAGAGAGTTGGAAGAAGCAGCCAGAATTGACGGATGCGGGTATTTTAAAACATGGCTGATGGTTATTTTTCCAATTGCAAGACCGGGAATTATGACAGCGGCAGTACTGGCATTTTTGAATAACTGGAACGAATACTATTGGGCGTCACTTGTACTGATTACAAGAGAAAAGTTGACTGTTCCGGCATTGCTTTCTACTTTTACGACATCATTTAATACAAACTACAATGGTTTGTTTTCTGCAATGGTAGTAATTATTCTTCCGCCGGTGGTATTGTATTGTATTTTCAGTAAGTTCTTTTTGGAAGCATTATCAGGTGGAGCAGTAAAAGGATAGGAGATTAAGATTAATGAATAAAGAGATTAGAGAAAGAACAAAATGGTTTATGGATGTCAGATTCGGAATGTTTATACATTGGGGACTATATTCTATTCCTGCATGTGGAGAGTGGGTAATGTCACAGAAGGAAATGACAGTTGAAGAGTATAGGACATATTTTGAACAGTTCGATCCGGTAGATTATGATCCGAAAAAATGGGTTAAACTTGCAAAAGAAGCCGGAATGAAGTATGCAGTGTTGACAGCCAAGCATCATGACGGTTTTTGTCTGTTTGATTCCAAACTTACAGACTATAAGGCAACAAATACGAAAGCAGGCAGAGATCTTGTAAGAGAGTTTGTAGATGCCTGCAGAGAAGAAGGTTTGAGAGTAGGTTTATATTTTTCAATTATTGATTGGCATCATCCGGACTTCCCCAAATACAAAGATCGTCAGCATCCAATGAGAAACAATAAGGCTTATGAAAATGAAGAAATAGATTTTGAACGCTATTTGGAGTACATGCATGGACAGGTGAAAGAACTCGTGACAGGATATGGAAAACTGGATCTTCTTTGGTTTGATTTCTCTTATGATGACATGACGGGAGAAAAATGGAAAGCAACAGAATTAATAAAAATGGTACGTTCATATCAGCCGGATGTAATTATTGATAATCGATTAGAGGGTTCAGGAGAAAGCCATGGAAGTATTGCAACAGAACATCCGCTAATTTACAGTGGTGATTTTGCAAGTCCGGAACAGATTATACCTCCAAACGGAGTATGCGATGAAAAAGGTGAACCTATACCATGGGAACTTTGTGCAACAATGAATAATCATTGGGGGTATTGTAAATTTGATCATCAGTACAAAACTCCACAGATGCTCGTAAGAAAGCTTGTAGAATGCGTAAGCAAAGGTGGAAATATGATTTTGAATGTGGGACCTGATGCAAAGGGAAATATCCCACAGGAAAGTATAAATATTCTGACAGATTTGGGAAAATGGATGAGCAAAAATAAAGAAAGTATATATGGATGTGGTATATCCAAGTTGAAAAAACCGGATTGGGGAAGATATACACAGAATGGAAATACAATATATGCACATGTCTATGAAACTCCATTGGGAGCATTGCCTTTGTACGGAATTGCACCGGACAAATTGGACAAAATAACTTATTTGGCAGATGGAAGTGAAGTAAGACGTGGAGAAGCGTGGAATACCGCTCTTTATCCTGATATTGCATTTGTTTCATTTGGAGAAGATCCTGTATTTACATATCCGTTACCTGATGACAAAGATACCGTACTTAAAATCGAATTAAAAGAATAATAGGCAGTTATAGTTAGCTAAAATTAAAAAAATTTAATGGAGAAAGTATCTTGACTTAAAACAAGATACTTTCACGTAAAAATGGAGGAAAGAGATGAAACAGGTAACATGTATCTTAATAGGAGCAGGATTAAGAGGTGGATATGTGTATTCTCAATATGCATTGGATCATCCAAATGAATTTAAGATAGTTGCTGTTGCAGAACCGGATCCGGATAGGAGAGAAGCATTTTCAAAAAAACATAATATTCCACAGGGAATGCAGTTTGAATCATATAAAGAAATATTAAAAAGAGATAAAATAGCAGACTGTGCAATGATATGTACTCAGGATCGGATGCATTATGAACCGGTGGTGATGGCGCTGGAAAAAGGATACCATGTACTATGTGAAAAACCAATGTCACCCGATAAAGAGGAAATAATAAAAATGGGGATGATGGCAAAACAATATGACAGGATTTTATCGGTATGTCATGTTCTACGTTATTCCCCTTTTTTTTCTAAGATAAAATCTTTATTAGATGAAAAAAAGATAGGCCAATTAATGACAATACAGCATATTGAAGAAGTAGGATATTGGCATCATGCTCATAGTTTTGTCAGAGGAAATTGGAGAAACGAAAAAGAGTCAAGTCCAATGATTTTGCAAAAATGTTGTCATGATATGGATATTTTACTATGGCTTGCAGATAGCTCTTGTAAAAAGATAAATTCTTTTGGCAGTTTAACATATTTTTCAGAGGAAAATGCACCTAAGGGAGCTCCGGAATATTGTATGGACGGATGCAGTCAACGCGATGAATGTCCGTTCTATGCACCAAGATTTTATTTGGAGCATTCAAAAGTGGTAGAAGACGGTCTTGTATATGCTGTTACCGATTATGTAGATTCAGAACACATACTGGATGCATTGAAGAAAGGTCCATATGGAAGATGTGTTTTTCATTCAGACAATACGGTTGTAGATCATCAGACAGTAGAAATTGAATTTGAAAATCAGGTAACAGCATCATTTTTGATGACGGCATTTACAAATCAATGTGCAAGAAGAATTCGCTTGATGGGAACAAAAGGTGAAATAAAAGGAGATATGGAAGCCGGAATAATCGAAGTTACAGAGTTTGTAAACGGTACAAATGAAGTTATAAAACTTCATGCCCCAACAAAAGGGCATAGCGGGAGTGATATGAGTATGATGAAAGATTTTGTCAGAATGGTGGGAGAAGGTAAAAAGGGAAAAACAAATGCTGATATTTCTGTGGAAAGTCACTTAATGGCTCTTGCGGCAGAGGAATCAAGAGTAAATGAAGCAGTGGTTAATTTCAAACAGTACACAAGTCCAAATGCTGAATGAATGTGGTTTATAAATGAGAATCTTCTATGATAATAAAGGGTGAAAATCTCTTTGATGGGATTTTCATCCTTGTTTTATATATCTGGCGGTTATCTTATGAAAATAGCTTGCGAATAGATTGCACTTAGCAATCAAACGAGATATAATGAAGAAAAATAGGAGGTGATATTTATGGCAAGAACAGCAAATGTATTTGCACGTGTAGAGCCTGAAGTAAAAGAACAGGCGGAGCAGGTGCTTGATAGGCTTGGTATCCCGATGTCCAATGCAGTAGGAATGTTTCTGAGGCAGATTGTATTACAGAGAGGGATTCCCTTTGAAATGAAACTTCCGGATTATGAAGAGCCGGTTGCATATGGCTCTCTTACAAAAGAACAGTTTAATACAGAAATAGAGAAAGGCATGGAAGATATTAAGGCCGGCAGGGTATATTCGGCAGATGAGGTTGAAGCGGAAATCAAACGGGAATTTGGTAAGAGATGAGTATTGAAGCGGAAAACCTTGACTCACTTCGTAAACTGGTAAGAGAGTTGCAAGCAGAAAATACTTTGTTAAAGAAAAAATTAAAGAAAGCCAATATAACATATCCGGAAAGTTGTATATTTGAAGAAAAGATAGAAAATACGTCTGAGTTTGATCCGGATCAAGGCGAAAGAATTATCAGAAAGTATATTACTGAAGAAATGGCAAATAGGTACTTTGCAATGTTCTGGGGGAGAACAGATGTGTATGCAAAGAGAGGGAAAAACGGTGGATATTTTCCTCAATGTAATAACCGCTGGAATGATAGACTTTGTCCCAAACAGCAAGGTGAGAAAATACATTGTGAAGATTGTAAGAACACAAGCTGGACTAAACTTACTGCTAAAAAAATAGTGGAGCACTTGTTAGGATATAAAGATGACGGTTCGGATGTTATAGGAGTATATCCATTATTACCGGATGGTACATGCAGGTTTATAGTATTTGACTTTGATAATCATGATAAGGGTGCAGAAGAAACAGATTTTGCAAATGTGACTAAAGACTGGCATAAAGAGGTGAAAGCTTTGCGTCTTATTTGTGAAAAAAATGGAATCACTCCACTGGTAGAACGTTCAAGATCGGGACAGGGAGCACATGTGTGGATATTTTTTAAAAAGCCTATTCCTGCTTCCTTAGCACGCAACTTCGGTTACCTTTTGTTGGATAGAGG
>CAKAQP010000073.1 GCA_916720285.1 uncultured Lachnoanaerobaculum sp.
CGCAATACTACCAAGAAACCTGGCCGGATCATTAGGATTTCTTCTTTCTTTTTTGGTACTGCCTCTTTCACCCATATGATTGTGCTTTCTTATTTTTTCCAAACCAAGTCCGGTATCACTAGTATTATAGGGTTTGGTCTGTGTTCCTTGCTTTTGCTATATCTCTTAATGCCATCTTCATCTTCAATCTCAAAATAATAGTTAGTACAATCATAAAAAAGAAGTTTATTATTGCGCTTACCTACCAAATGACTATTTCTATAAGTTTCAGATTGTATAAGGTCACATTCTTTACCGAGTACATTTAAAGAGCGATATACATCATGTAATTGGTAAGATGGTGGCTCTAAAAATCCCATAGAACAAGAGTAACTTGAGCGTTTACCGGAAGGTTCGAGTATTCTGGAGTAAATCAAATCGGATAATATTGAGTTGATATCAAACTTGAAGTTATACTTATCCCTTATCTTTCTGCAAACTTTATGTAAGCCAAGTTTGCGTACATTTACAGAGGTGCTAACCCCTTTGTCATTTATAAAGCTTTTAGAAATGTAGAAGGACTCTGCATTTTTTGATTTTGATGTAGTAACTTTCATAGATAACTCCACACCTTATTATACTAGAAAATACTATATATTAAAACGAATATTTTGACAAAAATTTCAAGTGAGAAGTGTAGGCTATATGCGGGTTACAGGACTTTTTTTATGACTATTTAGGCAAACAAACTGTCAAAGACCCGGGAAGATGAGGTTTAAACAAATTTAAAAAAAATCGATTTTTTAAAATTATATTAAAAAATGGAATTAGATTGACATAAAAAACATTCATGTATATAGTTATAATATAAATATTTAAGAACGGAATAAAACAGGCTGTTAGTGATACAGTTAGTGCAAGAGTAACAGAATACAAATGGAATTTAGTGGATACAACTAATTCGGCACATAGAAAAAATGTATCTGGATTTAAGTATTTTATAACAGATAAAAAATCGAAAGTAAAAAATAAAACATATTATGAAGGTTATCTCCCTAAAGAATGGAAAACTCAAGCACTGGCAGTATGGTTTCACAATGAAATGTTTTCTTATAGTATTTGGAATGTTGTGGGTTGGTCATAAATGTTTAAATGTATAATAATTTTAATAATTTCATTTGTATTAGGCTTATATTTTTTATTTTGCAAAGATAATAATATATCCAGAGCCTTGGCAAATATGAAAGCAGGATATTATAATTATAATAAGATTTCTAAACTACTATCTATCTACTTTTTTGGAATAGCTGCTTCAATGGCAGTATGTATAATAGGAATAATTGTTGATAGTTTATTTTTGGAAATATTAAGTTTTTTTCTTTTACTTGCTCTATATATATTTGTTTATATATATGAAGCAAATGATCATTTAAGATGATTTTTTGAAACATTATTTTTTTATGTAAAAACTTAGGGTGGTGTGACTCATTTTGAGCTACACCACCCTTTCTTATGACTATCATTTCCCGACAGCCCCTTAAAAAATTTTATTCTGATTTAACCTTGCAGAAGTTTTTCTTTCCTCTCTTAACAAGAAGTCCTTCGCCTGCAAAATCTTCTTTTGTAAAAGTTTTCTTTACATCATTTATAACTTCACCTTCTATGGAAACACCGCCCTGTTCGATATTTCTTCTGGCTTCGGATCTGGTCTTTGAAAGTCCGCTGACTACAAGCACACCTGAAAGATCTATAGTACCGTCTCTGTAATCCTCATCCTGCAAAACATATGTAGGAACATTGCTCATATCGCCACCGCCTACAAATAGAGACTTGCTTGCTGCATTTGCCTTATCGGCCTCTTCCTTGCCATGTACAAGCTCTGTAAGATGCATTGCAAGGATTTCCTTAGCTTCATTAAGTTTGGCACCTTCCCATTTAGACATTTCCTCTATCTGCTCAAGAGGAAGGAAGGTAAGCATTCTAAGGCATGTGAGAACGTCAGCATCAGGAAGATTTCTCCAGTACTGGTAGAACTCAAAAGGAGTTGTCTTATTCGGATCAAGCCAAACTGCACCGCCTACAGTCTTACCCATTTTCTTACCCTCTGAGTTCAGTAAAAGGGTAATAGTCATAGCATGTGCATCTTTTCCAAGCTTTCTTCTGATAAGCTCAGTACCGCCAAGCATATTTGACCACTGATCGTCACCACCGAACTGCATATTGCAACCGTAATCAAGGAAAAGCTTATAGAAGTCAAAACTTTGGAGTATCATATAGTTAAACTCAAGGAATGAGAGTCCGTTTGCCATACGATTTTCATAGCATTTTGCTCTAAGCATATTGTTTACGGAAAAATGCGGACCTATATCACGGATAAATTCCATATAGTTGAGATCTCTAAGCCAATCGGCATTATTTACCATTCTTGCCTTATCTTCACCGAACTCGATAAAGCGGCTCATCTGCTTTTTGAAACATTCACAGTTGTGATCGATATCTTCTATTGTAAGGACTTTTCTAAGGTCGCTTCTTCCTGAAGGATCACCGATCATACCGGTACCGCCGCCTACCAAAGCGATAGGCTTGTTACCTGCCATTTGAAGTCTCTTCATAAGGCAAAGTGCCATAAAATGTCCTACATGTAAGCTGTCTGCTGTAGGGTCGAAACCGATGTAGAATGTGGCTTCTCCGTTATTTATCATTTTGCTGATTTCTTCTTCGTTTGTAACCTGGGCAATAAGTCCTCTTGCCTTTAATTCATCATAACAATTCATACATATCCATCCTTTATTTATTACAGCTTCGGCTGATAAAATTTCATAAAGAGAAGTATAACAAAGTAATTAAAAAGAATCAAGCTTATACTTTGAATATTTAAAGTTTAGAACTTTAAAGTAATAAAGACTTGATAATTTTTCACGATTAATTTATACTGTTAAAATGTCATATGGAGATACCATGTAACTGTAAGGAATACATAATAAAGTTTGGAGCTGTTGAAGTTCAAAACATATATAATGAAAGAGGCAATTATGGGAATAAAATATATTAGAAATCTTCCGAGTCCGGAAGAAATCATAGATAAGTATCCTTTAAGTAAAGATCTTAAAGCTAAAAAGAAGGAATTCGATAAGGAAATAGCAGACGTTTTTACAGGAAAAAGTAAAAAGTTTTTGGCTGTCATAGGTCCATGCTCTGCAGATAATGAGGATTCCGTACTTGACTATGCAAGCAGGCTTGTAAAGGTGGCGGAGGAAGTTAAGGATAAGATAATAGTTATTCCGAGAGTTTATACAAATAAACCGAGAACAAACGGAGACGGATACAAGGGACTTTTACATCAGCCAAATCCCGAAAAAAAACCAAATGTACATGATGGAATAATTGCAATCAGAAAGATGCATCTTAGAGTTATAGAAGAAACAGGATTATTTACAGCAGATGAGATGCTCTACCCGGATAACCTCGGATACTTGGACGATTTAATGAGCTATATTGCAGTCGGTGCAAGATCTGTGGAAAATCAGCAGCACAGACTTACATCATCCGGAGTTGATGTACCGGTAGGTATGAAAAATCCTACCAGTGGAGATATGTCCGTAATGCTGAATGCGATATATGCCGCACAACAGTCACATGAATTTATATACAGAAATTTTGAGATAAAAACTGACGGAAATCCTTTATCACATGCGATACTCAGAGGTGCGGTAAATAAGCATGGACAGTGTTTACCAAACTACCATTATGAGGATCTTAAGCTTCTTTTAGATCTTTATATGGAAAGAGATATTAAAAATCCTGCTGTTATCGTGGATGCAAATCACTCAAATTCAAATAAGAAGTATAAAGAGCAGATGCGTATAGTAAAAGAGGTGTTACACTCTATGAGATATTCACAGGAGATAGGAAATTTTGTAAAGGGTGTAATGATTGAGAGCTATATAGAGGAAGGAAACCAGAAAATTGAGGAGCATATATACGGAAAATCTATTACAGATCCATGTCTGGGATTTGAAGATTCAAAGAAGCTCCTTTTGGAAATGGCTGAAATGTTATAATGAATTATGCAAATATAAAATATGATGATATAGCAAACGGTCCGGGAGTAAGGACTTCTTTATTTGTATCAGGTTGTACACATGCATGTAAAGGCTGTTTTAACGAGACGGCATGGGATTTTAAATACGGAGAAGAATTTACAGATGAAACTATTGAAGATATATTAAAGTCTGTGGAGCCTGAGTATATATCGGGAATTACTATACTTGGCGGAGAACCTATGGAAAAGGTAAATCAGAAGGGGATACTGCCGCTTATAGAGGAGTTTAAAAAAAGATATCCTGATAAAAGCCTTTGGATATACTCCGGATACACTTATGATGTGGACCTTGTTCCCGGTGGAAGAGCCTATTTTGATGAAACATCGAAAATCTTATCGCTTTGTGATGTGATTGTGGACGGTGAGTTTGTACAGGAGCTCTTCGATATTACATTAAGGTTTAGGGGAAGTTCAAATCAGAGAATTATAGATGTGAAACAAAGTGCTAAAGAAGGGAAGATAGTACTTTGGGAGGGAGATGCCACATTTGCCGACCACAGCATGTAGATCACTTGAAAATGATCTGATTATAAAAAATGATAAGAAATATTATATAGGTGGAAACCAAGGTTGGTTTTTAAGCCTTGGATATAAAGATATAGAAGAATATGGTTGCGGAATAATTGCGATATGTAATTTACTTATGTGTCTTTGGAAGTCTATTTACAAAAGCAAAAATACGGTCAGTAAAGATACATTTACGGCATTTGCTCTGATGATTTATAAGAAGTATTTAAATATCCTTGATACACCTATTATAAAAGGTTTGACCGGATTTGCACTTGCAAGAGCTGTTAATGCTTATTTCAAAGATAACAGACTTCCAATGAAAGCAAGGTGGGGTCTTGGATACGATATATTCTTAAAGGTTAATAAGAGTTTACAGGAAGGTATGCCTGTAATTTTGGGTGTCGGACCGGATCTTTTGTCGATTTTTAAAAAGAAAAAGGGTATAGAGGTTACAGATATTCAAACCGGAAATACAGCAAAGATATATGCGCATTATGTGCTGATTTATGACTGTAAAAAAGAAGGAGACGAGAACTGTTTTTATATATCGTCATGGGGGAGAGGCTATAAACTTTCTTACCGTGATTTTGTAAAATATCAAAAGAATACATTATTCGGTTTTTTACTATCAAATATAGTGGAAATACGAAATATATAAATGAGGGATACTATGGAAGAAAATTTTTTTTTGTAGTATCCTTTTATTATATGTTTTTAGGATGGCATTTATGAGAAAAAAAGTTTTAAATCAATCAATAAAAGCAAAAATCGGTATTTTCATTATTGCCGTAGTTTCGGCATTAATAGTGAATTTATGTTTTGATTTTTTTGTTGTGGAATACACCTCTTCAGGTTTCGGTGAGATAATAAATGAGATATCGCTTTGTTATGAGTTACAGGATGCGATGACAAAGGAAAAGGCGGACCTTAGCATCTTTATAAGAAACAGGGACAATATAGATGAATTGTTGGCAAGTTGCAAAAGAACGGATGAAATAGTTGATAAGTTGGAACTTGATATAATGCATATGGATAATGAAAGATATGCTAAAATATGGAGTATAAAAAACAGTTATCCGGTATATGCGGCCAAAAGACAGGAAATAATAGATGATAAATATGAAGCTAAGGATTTTATAGAAAAAGTATATAATGTGTATGAAATGCAGGATTATCTGATAAGCTATGGGGAAAGACTGATGGATGTTACTCTCAGTGAGAACAACGCAATATATCAAAAGAGAGCCGAATTCTTTAAGAAAATGCCTCTTGTACTTGGGATAATACTGATACCTATCATAGTATTGATAATTTATATGGCATTCAAGTTACAGGCTCTGATAATCTCACCTATAAACAGGATGGTTGAGATATCAAAAAATATCGCCAAAAATGATTTTTCGGATAAGGATATCATAATACGAAATAAGGATGAGATGGGAGATTTGACAAAGGCCTTTAACAAGATGAAGCATGCCACCTCCGCATATATTTCAAGTTTGGAGGAAAGATATGAGCTTTCGGAACTTTTGCACAAAGAGGCCATGGAAAAGATGAACATGGAAAAAAGGCTCAATGAGGCGAGATTTGACCTGCTCAAAAATCAGATAAATCCTCATTTTCTGTTCAACACCTTAAATATCATAGCCGCATCGGCCAATCTGGAAGATGCCAAGGAAACGGAGGATATGATAAGGGCGCTTGGAAATATATTCAGATACAGCTTAAAGACCGATGAAAAGCAGGTAAGCCTTGAAAGAGAACTGAGCATCGTAAATGACTATATGTATATACAAAAGATGCGTTTTGGAGATCGTGTTTCATACGATATAGTTTCAAAAGTTGACAACGGCAGTGTTTATATTCCTTCATTTTCACTTCAGCCTATAGTGGAAAATGCGATAGTCCATGGTATTTCCAAAAAAGAAGAAGGCGGCAAGGTAGTGATAAGAGTATGGGAGAAGGAAGATATGCTTCATATCATCGTGGCTGATACAGGTGTCGGTATGAATGATGAAAGACTCTCTCAGTTGAAAGATTTTATGAAAGAGAGACCGACCGCAAAACTCGGAATAGGTTTCGGAAATATATATAAACGTATAAAGAATATTTATAAAACAGGCGATTTGAGAATATACTCAAAAGAAGGAAAAATGACAGTGGTATATTTCATGATACCGCAAAACAATTAGAGAAAGGAGAGAATGTGAACTTACTGATAGCGGATGACGAAAATCTTGAGCTGAAGGTACTTGAAAAGACTATTAAGAAGTTTTTTTTAAATGAGCTTGAGATATTTATGGCAAGTAACGGAAAACAGGCGGCACAGATAAGCAACGAGACAGAAATAAATATCGCACTTTTGGATATTGAAATGCCGGGAATGAACGGAATAGAGTTGGCAAAGCTTCTCAGAGAGAAAAATCCCGATTGCATTATTATTTTTATAACAGCATATGACAAATTTGACTATGCCATAGAGGCTATGCATATAAAAGCTTTTGATTATCTTTTAAAGCCCTGGAAGGAGGAAAAACTCACAGGACTTATCAGTGAAGCCATAGTAAATATAAAAGAATCAAGTCTGGAAAACAGTGCAAATGAGAATTTACAGGAGTCACAAAAAAGCGCAATTAAAAAATATATAAAAGAGAATTATAAGAGGGATATAAGTGCCGGAGATGTGGCCGGTATACTTGGATATTCAGATGTGTATTTCTCAAAAATTTTTAAACAGCTCTTTGATGATACTTTTATAAACTATCTGACAAAGGTAAGAATAGATAAGGCAAAAGTTCTTTTAAAAGATGTCGGTTTTAATATAAAAGAAGTAGGTGCAAGTGTGGGATATACGGATTCAAACTACTTTACAAAGGTATTTAAAAGAGCGGTGGGAATGAGTCCTTCAGAGTACAGAGGAAGCGTTTAATTGATAGATTAAAAATTTACTCATTATATTAAAATATTACCATTCACATAAGTTTTTCTTAAATATAGAATATATAAAAGAGATGTAAGACTTTTTAGTCTTAAGTATTTATTTTTTTGGAGGAACAATGAAAAAGAGATTTTTTGCATTAGCAATCGCTACATTAGCATTATCGGCTTGCGGACTTAAGAGTCCTGAGACAACAACAACTGCTGCAAACAGCAGTGAGACAACTGCTGCAAAGGCAGACAGCGGTAGTGACGGTGCAGAGGTGACCTTGGTTTATGCGGAGGTAAACCCGCTTGATACAATAGTAGGACAGAGCGGTACAGCATTCAAGGAGAAGGTAGAAGAGCTTTCAGGCGGAAAGATTCATATCGATGTTCAGGCAAGCGGTGTACTCGGTTCAGAGAACGATGTACTTGACGGAATGCTTGGCGGAACAGGTACAGTAGATATGTCAAGAATCTCAGCTTTCGCTCTTACAAGCTATGGTGCAAAGAAGGCTTCACTTCTTTCATTACCATACACATTCAACTCAAGAGAGCACTTCTGGAAGTTTGTAGACAGCGATTTATCAAAGGAGTTCTTAGAGGAAACATCAGATCTTAACCTCGGTATCAAGAGCTTGTACTATGGTGAGGAAGGTTTCAGACATTTCTTTACAAAGAATCCTGTAAACGCTGTTGAGGATTTAAAGGGAATGAAGATAAGAGTTTCAAACGACCCTGTAATGAACGGAATGGTTGAGGGTCTTGGTGCATCTCCTACAGTAGTTGCATTTAACGAACTTTACTCAGCACTTCAGACAGGTGTTGTAGACGGTGCGGAGCAGCCTATAACAAACTATAAGTCAAACGCTTTCCCTGAGGTGGCACCAAACATCATACTTGACGGTCATACACTGGGAGCATTCCAGGTAGTAATCACTGATGAAGCTTGGAATAAGCTTACACCTGAGCAGCAGGATATCCTTGTTGAGGCAGGAAAGTATGTAGGTGAGGTAAACAGAGAAATCGCTCAAAAGGCGGAGGACAAGGTTTTAGAGGAGCTTAAGTCATCAGGTGTAAATGTTGTTGAAGTGACAGATAAAACACCTTGGAAAGAAGCTACAAAGAATGTTATCGAAAAGAACACAACTGATCAAAAAGAATTATATCAGCAGATAGTTGACTTGGATAAATAATATTATTGCCTCTTGGAGATTTCTCCAAGAGGTTTGTTATAGAATAAGAGGTAATTATGTCAGATTTTTTTAAAGCGGTAGACAAAATAAAACCGGCATATGATGCTACATACAAATTTGTTCTGCTTATATGTAAACTTTTATTGATAGGAGATATTGCCATAACAACAATGGCGGTTGCCGGAAGATATATATCATTTATACCGGATCCCGCATGGAGTGAGGAGATAGTTCTTACATTTATGGCATATATGGCAGTGCTTTCAGCCGCACTTGCAATAAGAAGAGGCGCACATATCAGGATGACGGCCTTTGATCCGTATCTTCCGAAGGGAGTGGTAAGATTTTTGGATGTACTTTCAGATATTGCAGTTTTGATACTTGCAGTGGTAATGATAGTTGTAGGCTGGAAATATGCTATGAAAATTGGTGCAAAGGGTACTTATGTAAGTATGCCGGGACTTTCAAAATTCTGGCAGTACTTCCCTATACCTTTAGCAGGTGTTGCGATGTTAATATTTGAGCTTGAGGCACTTTATAATCATATAAAGGCTATATGCTTAAAAGAAGATTCAAAGGAGGTGCAGGCATGAGTACAGGAGTAGCAATTGCTATATTACTTATAAGCTTTTTTGTAATGATATTTTTGCGTTTCCCGATTGCATATGCGGTGGCACTTTCATCTTTGCTCTGCCTTTTGGCACAGGGACAACCGCTTTCAACAATATGTCAGCAGATGGTTAAGGGTATTTCATCATTCTCACTTATGGCAGTTCCTTTCTTTATAACTATGGGTTGCCTTATGGGAAGCGGAGGTATATCAGAAAAACTTATTGCACTGGCAAATGCCTGTGTAGGCTGGATGCGTGGAGGTATGGCAATGGTTAATATCGTGGCTTCATACTTCTTTGGAGGAATTTCAGGTTCAGCGGCGGCGGATACGGCATCACTTGGTTCAATTCTTATACCTATGATGGTGGATCAGGGATATGATGCGGATTTTTCCACAGCGGTTACAATTACTTCATCCTGTGAGGGACTTTTGGTACCTCCTTCACATAACATGGTTATATATGCTACTACAGCGGGTGGTGTATCGGTAGGAAGCTTATTCCTTGCAGGATATATTCCGGGTGCATTGCTTGCAGTATCACTCATGATAGGTTCATACATAATTTCAGTGAGAAAAAAATATCCAAAGGGTGAAAAGTTCTCGGTGAAGGTACTTTTAAAGCAGCTTAGCGTATCATTCTGGGCATTGGCGGCAGTGCTTATCGTAGTAGTAGGTGTAGTAGGCGGTGTGTTCACAGCTACAGAGTCGGCTGCTATAGCGGTTATCTACAGCCTTATTGTAAGCGTATTTATATATAAAGGCCTTGACTGGAAGGGTGTATGGAAGACTCTTGACGAATGTGTAAATACATTGTCAATAGTACTTATCCTTATCTCAACCTCAAGTATTTTCGGATATTGCCTTACAACACTTCATGTTCCGGATATGGCTGCAAGTGCAATCACAGGATTTACAAACAATCCTATAATACTTGCATTATTACTTAACCTTATTTTACTTATACTCGGATGTATCATGGATATGGCACCTATTATACTTATCGCCACACCGATACTTCTTCCTATTGCAAACTCTATAGGAATCGGACCGATACAGTTTGGTATCATGGTTATCTTAAACTGCGGTATAGGTCTTCTTACACCACCGGTTGGAGGCGTACTCTTTATAGGTTCGGCCGTAGCAAAATTGCCTATGGAAAAGGTGGTAAAGGCAACATTGCCATTCTATCTGTGTATGATAATTACACTTTTACTTATAACATTTATACCGGTTATAAGCCTTGGACTTCCAATGCTTTTGGGAAGTTTATAAATAACAAAATATATTTTAAAAAATTTAACTGTACAAGCCCGAAAATGCTTGTTAAAAGTTATAAA
>CAKAQP010000074.1 GCA_916720285.1 uncultured Lachnoanaerobaculum sp.
CGATAGGTAAGGATGACAGTGAGAATGTAGAAATCGAAAAGTTCGGTGAGCCTTTTGTTCCTGATTTTGAGATACCGTATCATACTGAGATAATGGAAAAACTGAACGGAATCGATCTTGACAGTGCAAGAAAGGTGGCAGGAAACGGATTCTATTATCTTATGGGAGATATTGCAAGGCTTCATTCTGCAGTAATCTCATATGCAAGAGATTTTATGATTGACAGAGGATTTACATACTGTGTACCTCCTTTCATGATCAGATCTGAAGTGGTAACAGGAGTAATGAGCTTTGCAGAGATGGATGCCATGATGTATAAGATTGAGGGAGAGGATCTCTACCTTATAGGTACAAGTGAGCATTCAATGATCGGAAAGTTCATTGATACTATGAATGACGAGGCTAAGCTTCCGTATACACTTACATCTTATTCACCTTGCTTTAGAAAAGAGAAGGGAGCTCACGGTATCGAGGAGAGAGGTGTATATCGTATCCACCAGTTTGAGAAGCAGGAAATGATAGTTGTTTGCAAGCCTGAAGAGTCAAAGATGTGGTATGAGAAATTATGGCAAAATACAGTAGATCTTTTCAGATCTCTTGATATTCCTGTAAGAACACTTGAGTGTTGTTCGGGAGATCTTGCAGATCTTAAGGTGAAATCATGTGACGTAGAGGCATGGTCACCAAGACAGAAGAAGTACTTTGAGGTAGGAAGCTGCTCAAATCTTGGAGATGCACAGAGCAGAAGACTTAGAATCAGAGTAAAAGATGAAAACGGAAATAAATATTTTGCACACACACTCAATAATACAGTGGTTGCACCACCTCGTATGCTTATCGCATTCCTTGAGAACAATCTCAATGAAGACGGAAGCATAAGAATACCGGTAGCACTCAGACCTTATATGGGTGGAAAAGAAGTTATAAAAGGTTAAAAATATTACACCCTGTAGAATATACAGGGTGTATATTGTAATGGAAGGGATAGAAAATGAAATTTTCATTTGCACATTTCAATTTTAATGTACTTGATTTAGATAGAAGTTTGAAGTTTTATAAGGAAGCACTTGGACTTGAGCCTGTAAGAACAAAGGAAGCAGCTGACGGATCATTCACCTTGGTTTATCTTGGTGATAAGGAAACCGGATTTCAGCTTGAACTTACTTATTTGAGAGACAGAAAAGAGCCATATAATTTAGGAGAGCTTGAATATCATCTTGCGCTTGAAACGGATGATATGGAAGCGGCTCATGCGTTACATGAAAAGCTTGGAGTAATATGCTATGAGAATCCCGGCATGGGAATATATTTTATAAGCGACCCGGACGGATATTGGATAGAGATAGTACCTAAAAAATAAAATTTTATAGAATCAGAGGTAAATATGGCGAAGATACAGATGATTACTCCTCTTGTTGAGATGGATGGAGATGAGATGACAAGAATTCTATGGAAGATGATAAAGGACGAGCTTATTCTTCCATTTGTAGATTTGAAGAGTGAATATTATGACTTGGGATTAAAGCACAGAGATGAAACAGACGATAAGGTAACTGTGGAGTCGGCAAATGCTACAAAGAGACTTGGAGTGGCTGTAAAATGTGCCACCATCACTCCGAATGCCGCAAGAGTAAAAGAATATGACTTAAAGGAGATGTGGAAATCTCCAAACGGTACTATCAGAGCTATTTTAGACGGAACAGTGTTTAGAAAGCCTATATTGGTAAAGGGTATTGAGCCTAATGTCAGAACATGGAAAAAGCCTATTACCATTGCACGTCATGCCTACGGCGATGTGTATAAAAATACTGAAATGATCATAGACGGACCGGGCAAGGTGGAGCTGGTATATACAGACAGCAAGGGCAATGAAAAGAGAAGTCTTGTACATGAATTTAAATCTGCCGGTATTGCACAGGGAGTTCACAATCTGGATTCATCTATTGAAAGCTTTGCAAGAGCCTGCTTTGAATATGCTCTGAGTCAAAAAGAGGATCTTTGGTTTGCTACAAAGGATACCATATCAAAGCAGTATGATCATACCTTTAAGGACATCTTTGAGGAAATATATGAAAAGGAATATAAGGAGAAGTTTGAAAAGGCAAATATCACATACTTCTACACACTTATAGATGATGCGGTTGCCAGAGTTATGAAATCTGAGGGTGGATTTATCTGGGCATGTAAAAACTATGATGGAGATGTAATGAGCGATATGCTCTCATCTGCATTCGGTTCACTTGCAATGATGACTTCTGTACTGGTTTCACCGGACGGATGTTATGAATATGAGGCGGCACATGGTACGGTTCAGAGACATTATTATAAATATTTGAAGGGTGAGAGTACTTCTTCAAATTCAGTGGCTACCATCTTTGCATGGAGCGGTGCTTTAAGAAAGAGGGGAGAACTTGATAATCTTCCTGATTTGGTGGATTTTGCAAACAGACTTGAAAAGGCAACACTTGATACTATAGAGTCAGGTAAGATGACAGGTGATCTTGGTGCGATTTCAAGCTTAGAGAATATACAAGTTTTAAACAGTGAAGAATTTATACATGAGATTGCAAAGAAGTTGCAATAATGTGGTATTGGCTGAGGGTTTACCTCATACATAACAATGGATGGCAGTTTCCTATGGAAGCTGCCATTTTTAGGAGAAATATGGGATACAGATTTTACTTTGGAGCATCGGGTGCCGGAAAAACCTATAGAGCTTTTAGCGATATTATAAATGAGTCTATAAAGAACAGGGAAAAAAGATATTTTATTATTGTACCTGAGCAGTTCACCATGCAGACTCAAAAAGATATAGTGCAGATGCATCCGAATCATGCAAGCAATAATATAGATGTACTAAGCTTTAACAGACTTGCATACAGAATATTTGAAGAGCTGGATATAGAAAATCCTAAGCTTCTTGACGAGCTTGATAAGGCACTTATACTGAGAAAGATAGCAAATCAGGTAGAGTTAAAGGCATGGAAGAAGCAGTTTCAAAAAGCAGGTTTTATAGATAATATAAAATCTCTTATATCGGAGTTTATGCAATATGATATCAGTGATGAATTTATAAAAGAGCAGCAGGAAAATAATGAAGTAAACTCCTTATTAAAAATAAAACTTGAAGATATTTATAAGTTGAAAAAGGGTTTTGGAGAATATATAGCCGGAAAGTATTTTACCAATGAACAGGTACTTGATATATTAAATCAAAATATCGAAAACAGTGAATTACTAAAAGAATCTGTCATATTATTTGACGGTTATACCGGATTTACTCCGGTACAAAATCGCATAGTTGAAAATCTTATGAAGGTGGCGGATGAAGTGAGGTTTTCAATAACTTTGGGAAAGGGCATAAATCCTGATTTAAAGTCATCTGAAAGTGATTTGTTTTATATCAGTACGAAGATGATTTCTCAGATCAATGATATGGCAAAAAGATGTGATATCAAAAGGCTGCCTGATATAAATCTAAATACAGGTGAAGTGCACAGGTTTAAACATTCAAAGGACTTGGCATTTTTTGAAGAGCATTTTTTAAGATATGACGGTAAGAGAGCAAAAGAAGTTTCGGATATTGAGATAAATCATCTGCTGAACCCGACGGCTGAGATAGATTTTGTGGCAAATAAGATATTAAAACTGGTAAAGGATGAGGGCTACAGATACAGAGATATTGCGATAATATACGGAGATTTGGAAGGTGTATCAGGCTCACTTGCAAACAGATTCCATCAGCTTGAAATCCCGTACTATCTTGATGAAAAGATGGATATAAACAATAATGAACTGGTGGAGCTTATAAATGCTTTTATTGCTTTAATAAGTGAGAATTTTTCATATGATGCGGTCAACAGGTTTTTAAGACTTGGACTTTTAGATTTTGACTACAGGATGGTATCATTACTTGATAATTATCTGTTGGAAACCGGAATTAGAGGATATAAAAGACTGCATACGGATTTTACTTATCTGCCGAAGAGTTTTTCAGAGACTGAACTTGAAGAGATAAACGAGTTTAAAAATACTGCACTTAAAAAAATATCTCCGCTTTATAAGGCGATGAGTAAGAGTAAAATAAATATAAATGATGTATGTGATGCCTTCAGGAAAATATTTGATGAGCTTGGAATAGAGGAAAAGCTTGATAATGTAAAAAAAGAGCTTGAACTTAGTAATGATATAAAAAGAGCCAGAGAGTATGAGGGTGTACTTGATGAGGTACTAAGTCTTTTTGAAAGACTTGAGCTGATACTTGAAGGTGAGAGTATAACTAAAAAGGAAATTACAGATCTTTTGCATACAGGCTTTGAGGAGATAAAGCTCGGTATGATACCTGACAGGGTTGACAGGGTGGTTATAGGTGATTTAAAAAGGACCAGACTTAGCAGCATAAAGGCATTATTTGTATGTGGAGCAAACGACGGTTCCTTGCCCACAGTAAAGGATGCGGGCGGACTTATAAATGACAGAGAGAAAAGAGAACTTAAGTCTATCGGATTTAATCTTTCAGATACTGTCAGAGAAGATTTGTATACAGGAAGATTTTATTTATACCAAGTGCTTACAAAGCCATCAAACAAGCTCTTTGTAAGTCTTACAGGCATGGATTTTGACGGTAAGACATGCAGACCGTCAATACTTATAAATATGATTAAGAATATTTTTCCAAATATTGAAATAAAAAATCAAAAAGAGACTGAAATATACTCAAGATTTGAAGCCGAGGAATATTTGACCGACAATCTTAGAAAACTAAGAGCGAAAGAGAATGTTGATGAAGATTTTTTAAGGTATGTAGCTACATTTTTTGACAAGGAATTTATCAGAAAGCTTACATCTTGCGCTATGTACATATACCGTGACTCCGGTATCGGAGAAAGTGCCGCAAGGGAATTGTTCGGTGAGGAGCTTCGTGTAAGTGTAACAAGACTTGAAAACTATAACGGATGTCCTTTTGAGCATTTTATCAGCTACGGTTTGGGAGTTGAAGAAAGGCAGGTACATTCATTTAAGGCTTCCGATATAGGTACTCTGGTACATGAGATGCTTGAAAGATGCTTCAGATATGCAAAAACAAGAAAGAAAACCATTGCAACTATGGATGAGACAGAACTTTATTCTCTTGTGGATGAAGCTGTAAAAGAAAGCATGGCATCAGAGAAAAGTACTATCTTTGAAGAGAGTAAAAAGTCAAAGTTTCAGCTTGAAAAGATAGTAAGAATGACAAAGCTTACAATGATGGTACTTGCAAAGCAACTTGCCGCCGGAAACTTTAAACCTTTTGATTTTGAAAGAATCTTTGGAGAAAAGGACAATCTTGAAGCCTTAAATATCGATTTAAAAAACGGAGCTAAAATGTATCTCAGGGGAAAGATTGACAGAGTGGATACCTGTGATACAGACGGAAAAACTCTTGTAAAAATAATAGATTACAAGACCGGAAATACGAAATGGGAAATAGATATGCCATATTATGGAAGAGCATTGCAGCTGGTGATATACCTTGATGCTGTAATGGAGCAGCTCGCAAAGTCGGGTAAAGAGATATTACCTGCGGCATTTTTCTATTATCATATAGATACACCTTTCCTTACCAGAGATGAAGCAAAAAATGAGAATGCCGTTTTAAACAAGCTAAAACCAAGCGGTATAGTCAATACGGATCTTGATATAATAAAAAATCTGGACAGAAGTTTTGAAACAGAGAGTGATGTAATACCTGTTTCAACTAAAAAAGACGGAAGTTTTGCAAAATCCGCAAGTGTTGCAAGTACCAAAAGAATAAATTTTCTTAGGGAGTATGTAAGACAAAAGGCAAAGAATACTGCTGAAAATATTTTAAGCGGTGAGATAAGTATAAAGCCTTCATTAAGGAAAGGTTCGGCAAAATGTGATTACTGCCCATATACTGCCATATGCGGTTTTGATGAGGGAATAGAAGGATTTTCATACAATAGCTTGACACCTATAAAAGATGATGAAATTTGGGAAAAGATGGAGAGTGAAAAAAATGTGGACTGAGGCACAACAGGCGGCAATAGATATAAAAAAGGGCAGTATATTGGTATCTGCAGCGGCCGGAAGCGGAAAGACCGCAGTACTGGTCGAGAGAATTATAAAAAAGATTACAGACAGTAAAAATCCTATAGACGTGGATACTCTTTTGGTGATGACATTTACCAGAGCCGCAGCGGCTTCCATGAAGGAGAAAATCTATAACGCTCTTTTAAAGGAGATGGAAAAGTATGATAATAATTCCAAAGAGTTTAAAAGACTTAAGGAGCAGTCAATACTTCTTTCATCAGCGAAGATAATGACTACTGACAGCTTTTGTCTTTCAATATTAAAGGAAAATATAGATAAAATAGATATAGATCCGGCATTCAGTGTGGCTGATGAGAGCGAAATATCACTTTTAAGAGCCGACACGATGGAGGAGCTTTTGGAAAGTGAGTATGAAGTAGGAAGTGAAGACTTTATTGAACTTTCAGATGCCTTTGCAAATACTAAAGGAGATAAAAGCATATCTGAGTTTATCGAAAAGCTGTATCGCTTTGCAATCAGCAAGCCATGGCCCATTGAATGGCTGGATTCATTGAATGAAAAGGGAGATGAGTGGCAGAAATATATTTTTGATGAGATAGGAAGAAGTATCGACTCTATTTTGGATGATATAAAAGAAATAATTTCTATCTGCAATGAAGATGAAGGCCCCGATAAGTACCTTGAAAATATTTTGGAAGAACAAACAAGCATCAGCAATATAAAAAATGCTAAAGATATATTTGAGCTGTCTGAAAGGCTGAATAATGTAAGCTTCGGCAGATTAAAGTCTGTAAAGGGTGGCAATGAAGAATTAAAGGAAAAGGCCAAGGGACTCAGAGATTCATATAAGAGAGCTATATCAAAGCTTTCAGAGGAGTATTGCTTTGATAAAAAAAGACTTTTAGAAGAGGAAGAAAAAGAAAAACCGAAGATCAGAGCAATTGTAGATCTGACAAAGAAATATATTGCGCTTTTCAATGAAAAGAAGAGGGATAAAAATATTGTAGACTTTTCGGATATAGAGCATATGGCACTGGGAATACTCTTGGATGAGAATAAAAATCCTACAGAGATTGCGCTTCGTTATAGAAAAGAATTCAGTGAAATATATATTGATGAGTATCAGGATTCAAACTACTTGCAGGAAGCCATTGTGGCAGCTATCGAAAAGAACAATGTATTTATGGTAGGTGATGTAAAGCAGTCAATATATGGTTTTCGTCAGGCTTCGCCCATGCTTTTTATGGACAAGTATAAGAGATTTTCACATTTTGAGAAGGCTGATTTTGATGATGAAACACAAAAGAAGGTAATTCTAAGCAAAAATTTCAGAAGCCGCAGTAATGTGCTTAGTTCTGCCAATGTTATTTTCAAAAAGATTATGAAAGAAAATACAGGCGGAATTGAGTACGATGATGACGCAGCACTCTATCTCGGTGCGGATTTTAAAGAGGGAAAAGAATATATCAGCGAGATAATGCTGACACAGACCTCTGATATTGAGGATGATACCAATGCTATAGAACTTGAGGCGAGGGCCATAGCAAAGCGTATTAAGGAGCTTAAGATGGAGCTTAAAGTGGGTGAAGGCAGAGATTTAAATTACAGTGATATTGTTATCCTTGTTCGCAACAATATTGGTGAGAGTATTGCAAAGGTGTTAAATGATGAAAATATTCCTGCATATGCTGAAAATAATAAGGGATATTTTAAGACCTTTGAGGTAAGAAAGATACTTGCTATACTTGCGGCAATCGACAATCCTTATTCAGATGTGGATCTTACAGCATTTCTCAACTCAAATTTGGTTGGAATAACCGATTTGGAGCTTGCAAATATTGTTTCAGCTTATAGAAAATCAAAGAATATAGAAAAATCTGAAAAAATTAGAATGATGGATGCCATTTTGTATGAGGGAAGCGAAAGCAATATTGAGCTTGAAACAAGAGGAAAAATAAAGACTGCGCTGGATTTTTTAAATAAATACAGGAAAAAGTCCGCATATATGAATATTGCCTCACTCTTACAGGATATTTATAATGAGACAGATTTTTTAAATCTGATAGCGGCAATGCCCGGAGGACAGGTCAGAAGAGCAAATCTGATGTTGCTTATAAATAAGGCAAAGACATTCAGTAACTCGGGATATAGTGGACTTTATAATTTTATCAGATATATTGCAAAGCTAAAGGACTTTGACAATGACTTCGGTGAGGCAAGTATTCTATCTGAAAATGATGATATAGTAAGAATCATGACTATACATAAGTCAAAAGGACTGGAATTTCCGGTATGTTTTCTTGCATGTGCACATAAAAAATTCAATAAAACAGACTTAAGGCAGGGTATGGTAATAGATACCGACTTCGGACTGGGTGTGCAATATGTTGACAGTAAAAACAATATAAAAGACAGCTCTATAAAGCAGAATGTAATAAAACATAAGCTTAATGTGGATCTTATGGGCGAGGAGCTGAGAGTATTGTATGTGGCGCTTACCAGAGCTATGGAAAAGATGATCATTTCAGGAAGCTGCAATGATGCAGAGAAGGAACTTGAAAAAATGAAAGTTTCCCCGAGTTTTCTTGATATAAGAACATGTAATTCATACCTCGATATGATACTTTTGGGACGTGACAATGTACATTTTGATATTAAAACATATGATTATAATATGCTCTTAAAAGAAGAGGTGGAAACTCAAAAAGAGGTAAGAGATCTTCATAAGGTGTTTGAGGAGCCACGTACAAATGAGTATGATGATTTAAAAAACAGGCTGGAATACAGCTATCCATATGCTGAAAATATCGATTTAAAGACGAAGTTCTCGGTATCTGAGATAAAGAGAATGTCACAGAGTGAAGAGTTTGAGGTGAAAGAAAATAAAAAGCCGAGTATAAATGTCGGAAATGCAAGTGAGAGAGGAAATGCATATCATAAGTTGATGCAAAAGATTCACTATGAAAATATTGTTAATTTCAGCAGCAGAGAGGACTTTGTAAGAGAAGAAATTTCACTTTTAAATAATCCTGTATACAGAGAACTTATAGATCCACTTGATATAATAAAGTTTTTAGACAGTAAACTTGGAGCTGATTTTATAAAGTATAATGAGTGCTTAAAAAGAGAAAATCAATTTATTATGGGAATCTCAGCTAAGGAAGCAGGCATGGGAGAAAGCGACGAGACCATACTAATACAGGGAATAATAGATGCCTATATTGAAAGGGAAGATGGTATTATTCTGGTTGATTATAAAACTGATAATGTAAGAGATGCAGAAACACTTATAAAGAGGTATAAAACCCAGCTCATGCTTTATAAAAAATCACTTGAAATGAGTACAGGTAAAAGCGTAAGTGATATTTTCATATATTCATTTGCACTTGGTAAGGAGATAAGGATAGAATGAAAGATATAAAAATAATTCTTGCTTCGGCATCACCCAGAAGAAAGGAATTACTAAGTCAGATCGGAATTGATTTTGAGGTAATGGTTTCGGATAAGGAGACTGATATAGACAGCAAAGACCCGAGGGAGGCCTGTGAAAAGCAGGCCTGCCAAAAGGCGGAGGATATCGTAGGGCAGGCGAAACTAAAATACAAGGAAAATGATTTTATTGTAATAGCCGCAGATACCATAGTGGCATTTGAAGAAAAAATACTTGGGAAACCGAAATCAAGGGAAGATGCAAAACATATGATTGAAGCTATTTCCGGTAGAAAGCATAGAGTATATACGGCGGTATGTGTTTATAATTCTATAAAGAAAAGCTATGAGAGTTTTGTAGATGATACTTTGGTGGAAGTAGCCAAACTTTCAGAGGGAGAAATAGAAGATTATTTAGATAAAAAAGAACCCTATGATAAAGCGGGTGCCTATGCAATACAGGGATATTTTTCAAGGTATATAGTAGGAATAGAGGGTGATTATTACAATGTAATGGGACTGCCGATAGGAAGACTTTACAGGGAACATTTAAGAAATTACATTTAGGCAATTGAAGAATTTGATATGGAAATTTCACTATTTTTATTTCTTCTTTTTTGCTATAATATTATAAGTTAGTTTATTCTAACCAACTATGAAATACTATATTTTCCTTTCTAATCTAATTGGATAGCAGATAGGAATATCCCCTGAAGGAGAAAGCTATGAGAGAGAATTTTCAAAATATTGATGGCAAGAAGTTAGAAATTGTCCATGAAATAAAATCCGCCTATGATGAGGGAAAGATTTCTTTGGAAGAAGCAAGAAAAGCCCTTAAAGATAGAGTACAGCACCTTGCCCCCTATGAAATCGCCATTATCGAGCAGGAAATGGTGGAAGAAACCGAAGATGAGTGCATTAAGGAAGATATTCAAGCTATGCTGGAGGTCTTCCAGGATGTTTTAGTCACAAAGGATCAAGAGCTTCCGGAAAATCATCCCATCTCCTGCTATCGTAGGGAAAATGCCAAAATGAAGGAATTGCTCCTTTCCGTGGAGGATTTGGTGCAGTATCCCCTTATTAAAAACCAATGGCTGGAACTTTATGAAGAATTGTTGAAATTCAAGATTCATTTGTCCAGAAAGCAAAACCAATTATACCCGGTTTTGGA
>CAKAQP010000075.1 GCA_916720285.1 uncultured Lachnoanaerobaculum sp.
TCAATAAACGAATTAACATTTCAAACATTTAAATAGTCTCCTTCTTCACAACGCCCACTTTTTAAAACTCATCGTCTTCATCTTCTTCCGCTATAACACCGAATACAGCCCCCATCGTACCGGCCGATACCGCAACCGCCACTACTATAACAAGTCCTACAATACCTGCAAAAATCGGCATAATGTCCATAAGCACCTCCCAAAGCATAACCGCTTATTCTAAAAATAACACCCCTCAGGTGTTACGTAACAATTCCATATAACTGGGCCAGCTGGATTTGAACCAGCGAATGCAGGAGTCAAAGTCCTGTGCCTTACCGCTTGGCGATGACCCATTAAAGGGTGGGTAATGGGATTCGAACCCACGGCCTCCAGAGCCACAATCTGGCGCGCTAACCAACTGCGCTATACCCACCATAATATATCATATATTATGATAAAAAGCAGGTGATGGGAATCGAACCCACGTATTCAGCTTGGAAGGCTGATGTTCTACCATTGAACCACACCTGCAAAATCAAGTGAGCCTGAAGGGATTCGAACCCCCGACCCTCGGCTTAGAAGGCCGATGCTCTATCCAGCTGAGCTACAGACTCATATATTATGTTTTTTAGAAAACAAATCGGGGTGACAGGATTCGAACCTGCGACCCCCTGGTCCCAAACCAGGTACTCTAGCCAAACTGAGCCACACCCCGATAATTATTTACATGTCTCTCTCAGACACATACAGCATTATATATGAGCGGCATTGCAATGTCAAGCATTTTTTTGATTTTTTCAAAGAAAAAATGTATCACGGCTAAAGCTCGAACAGCAGTATATAGGCTTAATTTTACAACCCCCGGACGACTCTTTTATTAACGCCGGGGACTGTAAAACTCAAATCCCATAAACATACCTGCTCAACTATAATTTATTTAAAATATTCGTGACCTCCATAAGAAAACAAATAAGTTAAAGATGAATCAAACCATCCTACCGCATGGCTTGAAGAATAAGCTCTGTCCATAAAGTAAAGTGCGCCTCTTGAATAGTCCTCTCCCATCAGTGCATTATTTACACCTTTGATAGTGGCTTCGCTCACCTTAACTTTAAAAAATCTCTTATCCCTTATAGGTGAAAACTGTCCCTTGCTGAATATAACTTCTGTTATAGTGTTTTCAAAATGGCTTGAACGAACCCTGTTTAAAACCACATTGGCTACTATCGTTCTACCATAGACATCATTGTCACCTACCTCAGCTTCAACAATCCTTAGCAGATTATTATAATCCTCTACTGTAAGTGAAGATAATCCAAGTGCTACCCTACGCTCCTCAAGAAGTCTTTCCATCTTTTCATTTCCGGTCTCCTTTTGCTCTATTCGGGGCAAATTTGCAATATCTTCATCAACAGTTGTATTATCTAATCCGGCATTATCCAAAATATCGTCTGCCTCGTCTTCCATATCATCCTCAAAGTTTTCACTTTCTCCGGAATTTATGACATTAGCACTGACAGCATTTTTTCCGCTTCCTGCAAATCCATTGCTTGAAAATGCAACTACACTGATCACTGCACCACCTATTGTGAGCAGAGCCATCTGTCTGTACATTTTCTTTGTGAGCCTCATAGGTATTGACATAATCTTCCCACAAATGGACTTTAAAAGCGATGTTATTCTTGGCATAAAGTCTCTCCTTTTTTAACACAATTGTTAATTTTTTGAATTATATTAATTGAGCGACTAAATGTCAACGATTTATTAAAGAAGTTATCTATTTGTAAGTAATCTTTAATAATAATATAATATCGCTGTTAAAAAAAGTTTAAAAACGCCCTAAATAAGCACATCTTCGTTTAAAATTTGTCATTCAACCACCTTAGCGCATACTCCGCATAAAGTGTTGCTCCTATATCCAAAGCGTCCTCATCTACGTCAAAACCTTCATTATGAAGCTGAATCAAACTGTTTGGAATGCTCTCATTTGAAGTTCCGAGATAAGCATATGCCCCCGGAATTTCCATAATAAATTCCGCAAAATTATCACCGCCTAAAGATATCGGTCTTACCTTTGCCGCCTTTTCTCCAAAAATATCCTTTACAATGCCTCTGACTTCTTCTGAAACCCTCTCATCATTTATAAGTGCGGATGTATAATCTGTCCAGATAACCTTTGCGCTTCCACCGTAAATCTTTGCAATATTTTCAGCAGTCTCTTGCACCTTATCTCTTACTTCCTGTCTGGTTTTTGCAGAGGTGGTTCTTGTTGTACCCTCTATAACACCGCTGCCTGATACTATATTGTAAGATGTTCCCGAGTTTAATATTCCCACACCTATAACCACAGGGTCTATAGGTGATGTAGTTCTTGTAACCAATGCCTGCAATGCCACAACAGTCTGTGCGGCAATATAAAGTGCATCTATACCCATCTGAGGAGTTGATACATGAGTAGCCTTTCCCTCTATCTCTATCCTAAAATGATCTACAGACGCATTATTTATGCCTGTAGTGACACCAATCTCTCCACATCTTAAATCAGGAGCTACATGGAGTCCGAAGATTCTTTCAACTCCCTTTACTTCACCGTCTGCGATCATAGCCTGTGCACCTGCACCTATTTCTTCACCCGGCTGGAAAATAAGTTTTACCGTTCCTGCAAACTTTTCTCTGTTATTGGCAAGTATTATAGCCGCACCAAGTAAAGACGCATTGTGAACATCATGTCCGCAAGCGTGCATAACACCTTCTGTTTTTGAGCAATAAGCTCTGTCATCTCTTTCAAGTATAGGAAGGGCATCTATATCGGCTCTTAGTGCTACAACTCTGTCCTTACCCTCTCTGGTACTGCCCTGATGTCCTATATTGCTCTCAGATTCATCTGCTCCCGTATTCTTTGCAGGCTCAGACTTTCCTGTTCCTTTAATAAGTCCTATAACTCCCGTTTTTGCACTTCTGTAATGCTCTATACCCAGCTTATCAAGCTCTTCTTCTATTCTTGTAGCTGTTCGATACTCCTTCATACTGAGTTCAGGATGTAAATGGAAATCTCTTCTAAGCTCCACCAAAGTTTCATGTATCTTTTTTACTTCATTTAATATATCCATAAAGTCCTCTTTTCATTCTATCCCTTTATCCCTACTTTATTAGTAGGATTTTAATTTATACTACCACCTTTTAAAAAAAGGGTCAAGAACAGTTTATGCTCTTAACCCTTTATATTGATTTTTAAGCTATTCAATTTTTGTAAGCTTACCGCTCAGTACAAATCTTGCATCATCAAACTCATAACTACAGGTTGACAGGGTAAAGACCTTATCACCATATTCCGGATTCACATCCGATTTAAATGCAGATACTTCTTTTAATGACTTTATCCAGTTATCAAATTCCGTACCGTCACTAAAATCAAGCTGCCATGCGTTCTCTTCCACATTTGCCACATGTCCGGCAAAGAAATCAATTCTATATACCGCATCTTCGGTTATCAAATATCCGTTCTTATGTTCATCAAAGAAATCCTGATTTTTATATCCCTTTAGTGCCGCAAACATACTTCCGTTTTTCATATGATGTCCGTATATTATGCTGTGCAGATCACTCAAATCACTTGGATTTCTGGTATCTAAGAATATAGCACCTGCCGGATTCTCGGTTCTGTCCACCATATGGTCCAGATAATATTCATTATCTGTTGTATGCACTATCGGATAATTTATTTCTGTATCAGGCACATAAATCCAACCTATAACATCACTGTTTACAGCCTTTAATCCTGCAAAATCAACCTTCGGATAAGGCTTTTCTTCTTCAGTTTCCTCTACAGTCTCTTCCGTATTGTCACTTGACCGGGCCGTCGTCTGCTCTATTGTATACTTATCTATTTCCTTATAGGTATCCACACCTTTTTTGTATTCACTTTGTATCTTAATAATATTATATCCTGCATATACCGCTATTAATAAAAATATACAGCATAGCACTATTCGTATCTTGTCCTTCACTTTCTTCTCCTAATCATCACTATACAGCCTTTTACAATATTATTCCCTTTACAAATAAAAAGCTATAAAAACTTTCTTAATGATTTTATAAAGTATAACATAGATACGAAAACTATCAAGAATAATTATATCTCCAATATATAACTTATACCGCAGATATTGACGGAATCACCGGTATACAGCCTTATATTTTCCTCATTTTCAAGCTTTCTTCCGTTTATATAAGTTCCGTTTCTTGAGTTTAAATCTCTTGCATAAATTTCATTATCTTTCTCAAAGAATTTCAAATGCATTCTGCTCACTCCGTCCGTATCAAGAACATAATCACATACTCTTTCCTGTTTTCCTATAATAAAAGGTAAGTATGAGATTTCAATGTCTTCCTTCCCGTTTACCGTTCTTAAAAATCTTCCCGAACTTTTTATCTTTATATCCGTGAGCAGTACGGTACTTCCTATTTCTTCATCAGGTACTTTAAACAAAGTCTTATCTTCATTTATATATGCGGCATTCACATTTGACTCATAACCCTCAAATACCTTTTCAAGAAATTCCGATTCCTCATCCTGAGACTTTACTTTTTGATTCTTAAAAATGCCTCCGAAAATATTAAATTTAGTTTTATTCCGCTCTTTTTCCTCAACATTCTCAGGAATTATTTCTTCATAGATAACCTGCTCCTTATCCACTTTCTTTATATTAGAGTCCAAAATTCCTTCTAAATCATTTATAGTGAAATCTCTTTTTTGGCATTCCTTCAATATCCCGTATACCGTTACCAAACATTCTTTATCTTCTTTATTGATATTATTTAAAATATTTTCCAATAATAGTTTCATCTCTTCCTTATTATCCTCGTTTCTTGGAATATATAAAAATAAGAATCTTTTAAGGTCCAAATCGGAAAAAATATATTCGGGATCCAGCACTATTGATGATGCTTCAAGTAAAAATTCTTCCAATGATTTTGTGGCGGTTATTATTTCGATAATAAATGATTTTATTTCTTCTGTATTCAATGTTTTTACTTCAAAAATTCTTGATACCGGCTGGAGTGAGCTTATATCATAACAAATCTCTATTTTAGAGTTCAGCCTTTTTATAAAAGGCTTCAAGAAATTTTTGATATTATTATGCTCTATCATACCCAGTTCAAAGGCATATTTACTTTTTAACTCAAGCAAAAAACTTTCCTCCGGCTCAAATATAAGCTGGTTACTCTTCAGATTCCTCTGATAACTGACCTTTAAGTCTTTCATATATCCCCTCCAATGCTGTAGTCGCTCTTATATAGCCCTCGGGATCATAGACAGCCACTCTGATACTCTGATTTCCCTGCTCCCCTTCGACAAAAAATTTATGTTCCTTTATTTTTACAGTTTTATTGCCCTTTAGCTCAACTGAAGACTTTAACCTTTCCGCATCGTAGCCCATATTTTTCTCATCATGTGCCAATCTCTCAAGCAGTAGATGCATTTCGACACTGTCAACCGTTTCAGTATGTTTATCTATGCTGTATCCTATTATAAAAGCTATACCCATAAATATAAAAAATATAATATAAGTTATCTCCACTGTAAAACTTGCTCTCAAACTCTTCTTCATACACATAACCATATAATGCAATTTGCCATAGTTATAAAAGGAAGCATTGCCACTCTGACTCCTTTTATTCTACGTTTTTTTACCATGTAATATAAGCTCATAAAAAGAGCATATATTGAAACTATAAAAACCGATACAAAAAACAAAAGTATATTTCCTTTAAGCCCCAGAATAGCTCCGCAACCTATAAATACAAGTGCATCTCCCTCTCCCAAAATATTAAACTTTGAAAGCGGCAATAATAAAAAACCGCTAAGTATTCCAAGTACTGTATTCTTAATATCTATGCTGCTACCGATAATAATCTTATATATCTGAATATCTATAATCATTATGTAAAATAAAATCACACCGAAAGTGTATATCTCTTTTTTCCTGATATCCTGAAATGTAAAAATCAGCAAAAATATTACTAAAATCATCTTTTCCACAAGTTCAATACTCAATGTCTACCTCCACAGTAAGAACATACTCCCAAATGCTCCACATCCGAGAGCTTAACTCTTTGTACATAAGCTATGATTGCACTGCAATTCGGATCACTGTGATATCTCGTGCCTGAAGGCATTATATAGACTGTTGTTCCTGCTCTGTTTCCACATCTTTCACATGGTTGATACCTCGCTCCGTTATCATTTCTTATACCTGCTATTTCAGACAAAGATACCGAGCGCAAATCATTATAAAGATAGTGGCATCTTGGATCCAAATGATATCTGGTCGAGTTCCTGCCTATATAAACATATTCTTCATCATCCGAATTTCCGGAGCCCTTCCCGCCGTCTGCCCCTATCCACGCTCTTCTTGAAGCTACCACAGTCTGATTGATTGAATTTTTAAATATCCCTATCGGAAGTGAATATTTATAATCTATCCTTATACATATGGTCTCACCGTCAGACATACAGGTTGATAAAAGTCCGTGAATATTACCTATATTCTTATCCTTCACCTCGGCATTTATTTTTGCAACCACAAAGCTTCCTATTGCTCCACCTGCAAATACTCCCTTTACATTTTCCATAGCCTCATGATCGTAATTTTCATTTTCTTCTTCTCTCGTATTACCTGTAAATCTGTAATATGTATATGCATACTGGCAGGAATCCTTACATACGGCTTCTGCGATTCCTCTGATTTTTCTATTGGTATTCATCATATCAAAAGGCATTATAAGTACCGCCATAGCTATAATAAACAGGCTAAAGCACATGGCCGCCTCTACACTGAGAGAGGCTTTGTGCGTCCTCTTATACCTGCATGCTTGGAGAGCTTTCATTTTTTTATTTTTAAAATTTTCATTATAAGAGGACATACAAAACCTCCCTTCAATATATTTTCTCCACTTTAACCTGCATCTCATAGCTTGAGGTAAGACCTGCAAACTCTTTGGAAAAATATGATATTTCGCTGAATACTCTTCTTGCTCCACAGCTTATATTTGCATCAATACCGTATATCATATCCTGCATTAAAAAGTCGTTTTGGCTCACACCTATATCAAGCTGCATTATATCCATCATTCTGAAATTTCTTTTTATGGGATCTTCTATATATAAAAGCATTTTCAAATATCCCTCATAGTTGATACCACGTTCAGAATACTTATTACCCAAAGCCCTGTTTTCCAAAACTTCAAATATCGTGTCAAGATCCGCCTTCCAATCATCTTTCGTCTTTATTATAGGCACCTTGCCCCCTGATAAAAGGCATTTGATATCTATAGCCGATTCCACCAAAGCCCATACCCCTATTATCAAAAACTTGATAAGAACTGTTATTTCGGGCAGACATATCACACCGCTGATTACCTCGGCAAGCTCTTCGGCTCTTTGCATCTTATCGGCATCGAATATGATATGCATATAGTTTAATCCCTCTCGTATTGCAAGAAGAGACGCCACCGTGTTTTCAAGATTCTCCCTGTCCGAGTCTTTTCCGTTTAATATATATTCAAGCTCATATGATAAAGGAGTACTTATGTCATCTGTAAAGTCGGCAAAGTATGTTCCGATATACTCATTTATAAGAAGTCTTTCTGCAAGATTTCTGCCTGTATATCCTCCTGTGACGGCATTTGAAGGAAGAGCGAGTCTGTTTATCCTTTTATTTGAAACCTCTCTGTTTTCCGGAATCACGAGAGAGAATATACCGTCGGAAATAAGATCATTTAACTGCTTTAGCTTATCTTCCTTAACTTCATCAGATATTCCATGTCTAAAGTTCATTCTCATTTCTGTAAGTGAATTTATATCATCACTCACATTATCCCATCCCTCGCTTATTTCACTACTGTGGTCATCTTCTTCATCATCCGATGCTTCAGATATTCTTTCCTGAAGGATTTCAATATCGGCTTCCAGATGCTCAATTTCTCTTATCATACTTTCAGAAAGTCCGCCAAGTGCTACCACCTCAAGTCTTCTTTCTCCGTCCTTATCTGCGTAGTCTTTAAACTTTTCCGTTTCTCCCTCAATATACGCCTTATTGTTTTCTGAGAGTTTCGAAATACTTTCGGCATTTTTATCTTTTATTTCTCCGATTTTCCTTGATAATTTATCGGCTTTCTTTTCATACTTTTTTATAAGATCCGGAATCTTTTTTAATACCTTTTTCAGATCCTTACAAAGCTTTTTTATCTCTGTCAGATTTCTTGCACCAAGTGAAGACTTCATTTCAGATCTTATTTTATCCTGCTCTGAAATATTTTCAGAAAGTCTTTTTAAAACCTTCTCAACTTCAATTGCTTCTCTTGAACTAAGGCCATAGTCGGAAGTGACCTTTTCCATACTTTTAGCATCTTCTATATCTTTCCAAAGCTTATCGGGAGAACTGTCAAATATGGATTCAAAAGTTCCAAGGCCCATATAATCAATAATCTCCTGTTCCAGATACATTCCACCATTGTCATTTAAGTATATTTTCTTATTTAAATTCACATGCAGATTTTGAATCCTGTACATTCCGCTGTTTTTTATATAAGGGTCCATATACAAAAGCATCATATCTTTTACATTCTCATCACTGTAACTTTCCAGACCGAATATCCTGTAATTCTCCCAAAGCTTTCTATGATATCTGCTAAAAAGTGAATCAATTGCAGAGTCTCCTGCCACCTGTAAATAAAATCTTGCTCCCGATGTCCTTGCAGACTCCAAAAGTCCACATATTAAAGCACTGATACAGACAAATATCAGACATATAAAGACGGTAACGGAACCGCTTTTTCTCAATTATATACCTCTTTTGATTTCTTATTGATTTCCTTAAAGATATTGTTCATAAGCTTACTGATATTTCCTTTAAATATAAGTACCAGACCTATCAAAACCACTAAAACCAAAACAATCTCCACTACACCGACACCGTCCTCATTTTCCATAAAATCTTTCCAAAACTCCAACATATTTACTACCCCTTTCTAATTTTATAAAATTAACATTGCTTTTATCAAATCAATAAAATATCAACAATGCAGGTACAATTATTATCATCATCACTATAAGTAACATCATAAAAAGCGGTAAAAGCAGCTTTGTATTTAACTCCTCGCCTTCTCTTCTTGCCAAATTTATCCTCTCATCCCATGCACTTTGTGACTCCATACTTAGGAGACTGTGCAGATTTGCAAGTCCGTTCCTTCTGTTTTGTTCTAAAAGTGATGCCAATTTCATATATTGCCTAAGAGCACAGCTCCTGCCGAAATCCTTATATACAGTATTCTCATATATTCCGGTTTTCAACTTTGCCAGAGCCTTTACCATTTCCTCATAGGCATATCTTCTTTCATTGTTCTCTTTACATTCATTCTCATAATCTATAACTATGCTCTCCCACGACTGTCTGACAGAAAGTCCCGCACCTATAAATACTATCAGTTTTGAAACTATATCCGGATAATCCTTCATAAGCTCCCTTTTTCTCTTTTCTGTGCTACGCCTTTCTTTTTCCTTTTCCTGTAAATATAAAAGTATCGCTATAATTACTCCCATAATCGGAATAATATTAAAGTTAAACGCTTCACCATAGTGGTATATAAGGCTTTTACCGTCATAAGTATCCGGCAGAGTATAGCCGTCTTTTTGGATTGATTCCTTATCGGCAATTGATATCTTATCAATCAGCCCCTTTAAAAGCCTTTCATCATTTGATAATATTTTCGGACATACTGTTATGGGAATAATATAGCTTTCCTCGTAAGTTTCATAACTTAAGCTCACCTCTATATCAAGATTTATGTTTTCTTTGAGATTTTCATTATGTACATTTCCTAAAATATCTATAATTTCACTCTCACCGAAATCCCACTTTACACTAAGGCCCAAATCGCTTATTTCATTTGTCAAATTCAAATCTGTGGTAATATTTTGCAGTGAAGAATTTTCACCCGGAAGTGTTAAAAGTATCTCTTCCAGACCTTTTTTTATAGCCTCCTTTGCCTCATCTTTCGAATAAGCTCTCTTTGTTATAGGTATCTCTATTCTTTGCGGCTTATCAAGTAAACCTTCAACCTCGATTTCCATCTCGGTATCATATTCATCCACACCCGGTCTGCTTATATAATTATTTGCCTCAGTATTTTTATTAAAAAAAGAATTGCAGATACCGAAAAACACAAAGCTTGCTGTTACAATCAGCCAACATTTTAAATTTTTTAAAAAGATTGCCCTCAAATACTTTTTCATAAGCTATACCTCTATATTTAAAAGTCTCTTTGAGATATAAATCGCAAACAGATAGACTATAAGTCCTATACTCATGCAGGCTCTTCCTATAATGGTTGTATACATAATATTGAAAAACCCCGGTGAGCTTATATCAATATATAAAACTATAAAAAGCGGAAATATATTCATAACGTTCTGTTCAAACCGCTTTGCAGTTGTCATGGTTATTATCTCTTCCTTTATTCTCACCTTATCACCTATAACACCGACCGTATGAGCGATAATGTTTTCAAGTTCACCTCCGCTTCTTTTTGCGATCCTTAAAACCTTTGCAAAGCTTCTTATATCTTCGCTG
>CAKAQP010000076.1 GCA_916720285.1 uncultured Lachnoanaerobaculum sp.
TATTCTTTGGACAAATTGACATTCTTTCACCTCCTTATCTCGAGTCACAAAACTTTAATAATTATAATAGCAAAGGTTTTACTTGTCAATATTATTTTTTAGCCAGTCTGTAAGTATCTCTTGCTATAGCCAACTCCTCATTTGTAGGCATCAACATAATCTTAACCTTTGAATCCGGTGTTGAAATCATAGTTCTCTTGCCACGAACATTGTTTGCTTCTTCATCAACCTTTGCGCCGATGAATCCCAAAGCATTTCCTACTATCTGTCTTGTAATCTTATCATTCTCTCCGACACCTGCAGTAAAGCAAAGAGCATCAACTCCACCCATAGCGGCTACATAAGCACCTACGTACTTTATAATTCTGTATCTGAATGCCTCAAGTGCAACTTTTGCAAGATTATTTCCGTCAGCCTCAGCATTCTCGATATCTCTGAAGTCTGATGATACTCCACCGCTCATTCCGAGAACACCTGATTTCTTGTTAAGTATATCCAGCACCTCATCTACACTCTTGTTCTCTTTCTTGCAAATATACTGTACTATAGCAGGATCGATATCTCCCGATCTTGTACCCATTATAAGTCCCTCAAGCGGTGTAAGACCCATTGATGAATCTATACACTTACCGCCTACAGATGCTGAAATTGAAGCACCGTTACCAAGGTGACATACGATGACTCTTGCTGTATCTTTGTCAAGGCCTGCAAACTTGATAGCCTCCTGTGATACATACATATGGCTTGTACCGTGGAATCCGTATCTTCTGATATGGTAGTTCTCATAGTACTCGTTTGGAATTGCATACTTATATGCTTTCTCAGGCATGCCCATACCGAATGATGTATCAAATGCCGCTACATTAGGAACACCCGGCATAGCCTTTTCTACAGCTTCAATACCCATAAGGTTTGCAGGATTGTGAAGCGGTGCAAGATCTGAATACTTCTCAATATCCTTCTTCACCTCATCTGTGATAACTACAGACTCAGGATATTTTACTCCACCCTGTACAACTCTGTGTCCGATAGCATAAATCTCGCTTGCATCCTTTATTACTCCATGGTCCTTGTCTGTAAGAGCCTCAAGTACCAAAGCAATGGCCTCTGTATGATTCTTTACATCCTTTTCAATCTTGAACTTTTCTCTTCCTTCAGGCTCATGTGTAAGCTTTGATCCCGGAATTGCAATTCTCTCAAACAATCCCTTTGCCAATACCTCTTCGTTCTCCATGTTAATAAGCTGATACTTTAATGATGAACTTCCGCAATTTATAACCAATACATTTTTCATAATGAACTACACCTCTTTTTTATTATTTGTCTTCACCGGCAGCCTGAATTGCTGTGATTGCCACTACACCTACTATATCTTCATAAGAACATCCTCTTGAAAGATCGTTTACAGGCTTTGCAATACCCTGACACATAGGTCCGTAAGCATTTGCCTTTGCAAGTCTTTGAACAAGCTTATATCCGATATTTGCCGCATCAAGATCAGGGAATACAAGTACATTTGCATGTCCTGCAACCTTTGAACCCGGTGCCTTGCTCTCTCCTACTTCAGGAACCAAAGCGGCATCAAGCTGAAGTTCTCCGTCAAGGCAAAGATCAGGGGCAAGCTCTTTTGCGATTCTTGTAGCTTCAACAACCTTTGTTACATCGTCATGCTTTGCGCTACCCTTTGATGAGTGGCTAAGCATTGCAACTCTTGGCTCTTTTCCTACAAGGAACTTAAAGCTCTCTGCTGATGAAAGTGCAATAGATGCAAGCTTTTCAGGATCCGGATTTTGCTCTATAGAACAGTCTGCAAATACAAATACACCGTTCTCACCGAATTCGCAGTTTGGAACTTCCATTACAAAGAATCCTGAAACAAGCTTTGCGCCCGGCTTAGTCTTTATTATCTGTAATGCAGGTCTTAGTGTATTAGCTGTTGAATGACAGGCACCGCTTACAAGTCCGTCTGCATCTCCCGCCTTAAGCATAAGACATCCGTAAGTAGTATAGTCGCTTAACATTTGCTTTCTCGCATCTTCATGAGTAAGTCCCTTTGACTTTCTAAGCTCTACGAAGAGATCCTCATATTCTTTAGTTTTCTCATAAGTATTTGGATCGATTATTGTAGCTCCTGTGATATCACAGCCCTTAGAATACTCTTCCACTTCCTGTGGAGTACCTATTATTATCAGGTTTGCCAAACCATCCTTAAGAATCACCTCTGCAGCCTGATAGATTCTCTTATCCATTGACTCAGGTAAGATTATGGTTTTCTTATTCTCTTTTGCTCTTTTTTTCAGTTGATCCATCATTGACATATGATATATCCCTTTCCATTCTTACAGCATATAGCTAAATTTCTATCCTGTGCTTGTTTGCACATAAAAAGCTCATAAGAGCTCATATATATAATAGTATAGTAAAAAAAAAGAAACAATACAAGCACTATGACGGGTTAATAAAATAACAAAATGTCTAAAAATAAGTACAATCTTTTTTCTTATTCATTGTTCTCATCAATATATTTATCAAATATTATGTTGAACTGGCTTGCCTGGAATAGTGAAATTCCTGAACCCAAAACAAAAATAAGCATTGACATAATTCCCGGCATCCTCATGATTAATATATATACGGCCGTAAGTATCAAAACACTTCCTACAAGTATTATTATTGTTCTTAGTAGATGCTTCACAGACATAAAAAGTGCCAGCTTAAATGTCTGCTTTATAGGATTGATAAATTTTGCCTGTATCGGAAATATGTATGTAAATATAAACAGCCAAAGCAAAATCAAAAAGCAAGTGATTGTAAATATAATCATTTTTAACACCGTATTTTCTATAGGTGAATAGAAGCTGAAAAATCTTATATCAAAAAAAAGAATTCCTCCGACAAACGCCATTACCACCCATATAATTGTTGACTGCAAAAGATTGTCCTTAAAGCTGTGAAAAAACATCGACAGCACTCCTCCGCTGTCACGATCTCTTGCTATCTTCATTGTGCAGTAATACATTGCAGTAGTTGATGCACCAAATGTCACTATAGGAATTGAACATAATACCCAAAGCAAATTCAAGATAAACAAATCCCATATTCTTCCTACAAATCTCCATATAGGATTGTCATAATTAAAAAGTCCGCCCATATATTTCTCCTTGTCAAAATCATTTTAAGTATTTATTTTTCAGCTTTTTCTTGGATACAAGTTGTTTTTAATCTTGGATACAAGTTTTCGATTGACTTATTAAAATCTCTGTTATATCATTGTCTTATAATCCAGTTAATCATAGCATAAAATATTACTTGCATACAAGATTTATTTGTATATGAAAGGGGGGCATATAAGTATTTCTACCATTCAAAATATATATTCGGAAATAGAAAATGATATATTGATGCTTAAACTTAAGCCCGGGCAACTTATAAGCGAAAACAGCCTTTGCACTAAATATAATGTTTCAAGGACACCTGTACGCTCTGTACTTTCAAGACTTGCAGGCTCGGGACTTGTCGATATAGTGCCAAAGAGCGGTTCAAGAGTATCCATGATCAATATGGAAATAGTTAAACAAATCATATATGAACGATTTGCACTGGAAAGTATGGTACTAAAAGATTACATAGCTATTGCTACAGACAGTGATTTAGAAAAACTTGAAAAGACTGTTATCCGGCTGACTAAAAGCTATGAAAATACCAAAAGCTTTAAACCTGATAAATTCAAAGCGATAGATCTGTCCATGCATGAATTATGGTATAAGAAAACCGGGCATACCTATCTGTGGGAGCAGATAAGAAAATCCGATTCCAATTACACAAGATTTTGCATGCTGGATATGCTGGAATGTAAAAATTATGAGCATGTAATACTTGAGCACAGACAGATGTATGATGTAATCAAAAACAGAGACACCTCTAGAATAGAGGAAATAGTTAAAAAGCATCTTTACGGTGGTATTGAAAGAATAGATGCCGCTTTCAAAAACAAATTTAATGAAATGTTTATAGCATATTAAAGGAGGATTTATGGATATTCGTTATTCAGCAAACCAAAGAGACTTTAAATTTTACACTACAGATGAGATAAGAGATGAATTTCTTATTCATGACCTTTACAGGGAAGACACTGTAGTTGCCGTATATTCACATGTGGACAGAATGGTGACATTAGGATGTATGCCTGTAAATGAGACCGTTTCCATAGATAAGGGAATTGATGTGTGGTCAAACTTCGGTACAAAGTATTTCCTTGAAAGAAGGGAAATCGGTATTTTCAATATCGGAGGCAAGGGCGAAATTGTTGCGGATGATGAAACCTTTACACTTGACTATAAAGATTGCCTCTACATTACAAAGGGCACAAAGAATGTTACATTCAGAAGTTTTGACAAAAGTAATCCTGCAAAGTTTTATATGGTAAGTGCTCCGGCACATATTTCATATAAGACTAAATTCATATCAATAAATGATGCGGCTAAAAAGCCTCTTGGGGATAATAAGACTTCAAATAAGAGAGTTATCAACCAGTTTATACATCCTGATGTACTTCAAACCGCACAGCTTTCAATGGGTATGACAGTTCTTGATGAAGGTAATGTATGGAATACAATGCCTGCACATACTCATGAAAGAAGAATGGAAGTATATATGTACTTTGAAGTTCCAAAGGACAATGTTATCTTCCATCTTATGGGTGAGCCTAATGAAACAAGACATATTGTAATGCACAATGAAGAAGCCGTTATTTCACCTTCTTGGAGTATACATTCTGCTGCAGGTACATCAAACTATACTTTTATATGGGCAATGGGTGGCGAAAATCAGGCATTTGACGATATGGATGTTATAAAGAATGAGGATTTGAGATAATGGAAAATGTTTTAAACAGCTTCAGACTTGACGGTAAAACAGCGCTTGTTACAGGTGCATCTCATGGCATAGGCTTTGCAATGGCAAAGGCACTTTCAGATGCCGGTGCGAAGGTAATATTTAACAGCAGTTCAGAAGACGGACTGAAAAAAGGTCTTGAAGCATATAAAAAAGAAAATATTGATGCAAAAGGTTATGTATGTGATGTAACCAATGAGGAAGATGTAAAAAAGATGGTAGCCGATATTGAAAAGAATATCGGTGAAATAGATATTTTGATAAACAATGCCGGAATCATAAAGAGAATTCCTATGACCGATATGAGTGTGGATGAGTTTAACTCTGTTATAGATGTGGACCTTATAGCGCCTTTTATTATGGCAAAGACTGTTTTACCGGGTATGGTAAAACGAAGAAGCGGTAAGATCATAAATATCTGCTCCATGATGAGTGAGCTTGGAAGAGAAACAGTAAGCGCCTATGCGGCGGCAAAGGGCGGTTTAAAGATGCTTACAAAAAATATTGCTTCCGAATACGGACAGTACAATATTCAGTGCAACGGAATAGGTCCGGGATATATTGCGACCTCACAGACTGCTCCTCTTCGTGAAGTACAGCCTGACGGAAGCAAACATCCTTTTGATTCATTTATACTTGCAAAGACACCTGCAAACAGATGGGGAGACCCTGCTGACCTTGCAGGCCCTGTAGTATTCCTCTCATCCTCCGCATCCGACTTTGTAAACGGACATATACTTTATGTAGACGGTGGAATACTTGCATATATAGGAAAACAACCTTAAAACATGGTGAGGGGCTGTCGGAATACCGACAACCCCCTTATTATTTAAATTAATTATAGATTATATTAAATAAAACCGGCATATTTTATAAGTATAATAATTTGTAACACTATACTTATAATCCCAATAATCATTCTAAAAATCAATGTATTTTTACTTAAATCTTTCCCTAAAATAATCGATTTTATTGAATCATACGCTATGCAAACAGAACTCAAACCAAGTGCCAGCATGGTAATATTCTCCCTCATATTTGATGTATCTATGAAAAATATAGCTATATTGAGAATAAAGATTATGACCCATAGTATACTTACCAATATATTAGCTTCTCTTTTCATAAATTCAATACCCCCTTCACAAGATCCAATATAATATATATTACCTCTTTATTATATCAGGTATATTTCCCTTTTTAAACCCATACGAATTGTAGCCTCTGTAGGCCGAATCTTCCGGATTGCCGGAACGGATAATTACTGCATAATCTCGATCCTCATTCAGATTTTCCTTATAAGGACTGTCACAAACAACCAGTTTATCCAAGATTTCTTCTATATCCTTTTTATCTGTAAAAGTCTTAGGCGTAGTTTCACTTGAATAAGACTCAACTTCTTCGTTATTATTATCTAATTTAATATTTTCCCAATTATTATAAGACACATCTATACTTTCCACATACTCTGCAGGAAATTTATAGGTGATCTCCACTCCCATTTCCTTTAATAAATCCAAAGTCTCCTTAAACTCCGGATATATCGGATAAAAACCCACAGATTCAAGTGAACTTGCATATATATTCTCCCATTTTGAGTATGTAGCACTTGTACTGTCACTTGTATAATTAAATCCGGCATACTTTCTTAAAGCACCTTCCATAAAATCATCGTTGAATCTTATGGATGCAAAGGGATAGCTTTTTAACTTTGTTTCATAATCAAGATTCATCAGCTCTTTTTTATAAGTTTCCACAAACTTTTTCTTCATTCCATCGTCATGAAACACAATATGAGTATCATTATCCATTATACCGTTAAAATCCACACTTACTATATTCTCAGGATTCTGGGAAAGTATAGGATAGCTGCTTTTTTTGTAGCTTTCATCAGCATAAACACTTGAAAGGCCTGAAGTACTTTGATCTAAATCCAAATAATAAACCCTGCCTACAGTTCTCCCGTTTTTCAGCTTATATGAAATCAAAACTTTATCAAAATCTCCATACGGTTCCAAATCATATTTTGCGGCTTCTATGCCCTGCCTGGCCAACTCCAATACTGCATCTTTATTTTGGATGTCCATTTTCTTTATCTGATCGGCTTCTATCTTACTGTCACTTGCATAATCCACATCAACAAATGATTCATCATAATATCCGTCCGAAATTTCAACTTTATTATAATACTGTTCGGAATTGCTTTCCAAAAGATCGGATATCACCGCTGTGCTCTTTATCTGTGAAGCACTCGGAATATAGCTGTCATATCCGAATATATCAAACTGAAAAGCCGCCGCTATAAATATTGAGATTATTATAAGCACAAGTAATTCAATCTTTTTTGCAAAAATCTTCTTAAAATCCTGATTGTATATGATTTCCATTACACAATGAGTGATAACTCCGCTAACTATAAGTCCGAAAAGTCCCCAGCCGATGCTGTCATTCATTACTTCATATCCCAAAAGATACATAAGTATACTCATAAATATAACCATCATGGCCTTTATAGGCAACTTTATCACATTAAAGCCGACACTCTTACCTGCCGCTTCCGAAGCCCTTTTCTTATATAGGAAAAGATTTATAAAAAGAAAGGCTATGCTTGCAAGTATTACTATTATAATTCTGGTAAGCCATTTAAGTTCAAATATATTAAACATCAGCATAAAGCTTGACATATTCGGCAGGACATTTTCAATAATAAATCCCGATGTGTAGTAAGTATCAAAGAACGTACTTTGATATCCCTTCAACACCAATGAAATTAAAGGAAAATAAAAGCTGAAAAATCCGCAGGCCAATATTCCTATAAGCATATTTCCTGTAAGCATTATTGAAAACACTGTTAAAAAATAGCTCAGTATAAATAATAATGTCCACTCCGCTATAGCCCATATTGCCGCTATAACTACACCTATTTTTCCTGTGTTTGCAAGCGCCAAAAGGCTTGCAGATATTTCACATATAATAAAAGGTATAACAACTATCAATATGCCGTTTATTATCTTAATAAAATAAAGCACCTCTCTTTTCACCGGTAAACTGTGATACATATCCACTTTCTTTTTGGAATACAGATATGAAAATCCCGACATAGCCATAACCAAAGACAATACTATAAATATAATTCCAAAAAATGGATTTGAAATGCCTATATATGACATAAAGTTAAATGCCAAATCATCCGAGTAATTGTATGTGCTGTTGTTATATATATTAAAACTTATCATCATAGCAGTTGCCACGATAAGCGAAAAGAAAAATATAAGAATACTTATTGCCAAAGTCCAAACTCTTGTTTTAAAGTCCTCTTTCATCAATTTAAAAAATAAGCTTTTTGATGTCATATCCATACACCTCCGTTTCACTTATAAATATCTCTTCAAGACTGAGTCCCATCATCTCATAAAATACAGGGGCAAAGGACTCCATTTTCTCTCTTATATCCTCCTCACTTCCCTTTATCGTGATTGTGTGCACCCTGCCGCTGTTTTTCATCTGCATAATATCAAGCTCTTTAAGTCTTTCCATATCGAAGTCTTTTTCAAATACACATTGCACCTTATGGATATTCAACTTCATATCGGATACATCCTTTGATAAAAGTATTCCACCCTTATGCAAAAGTCCAACATGATCGCATATATCCTCAAGCTCTCTAAGATTGTGTGAGGCTATTATAGGTGTAAGACCTCTTTCATCCATCTCCTTTGCAAAAAGACTCTTTACCGCCTGCCTCATTACAGGATCAAGTCCGTCAAATGTCTCGTCGCAGAGCAGATATCTGGTGTTTGCAGCAACTCCTATTGCAATGCAGAGTTGCTTTTTCATACCCTTTGAAAAAGTATTTACCTTTCTGTTTATATCCAGATCAAGGGCCTTCAAAATATCTTCACATTTCTTAACATCAAAGTCTCTGTATACGGATGTATAAAACTTTATTATCTCTTTCGGTGTAGTATTTGAAAAGAAAAACTGGTCATCTGAAATATAGAAAAACTTTTCTTTTGCCTGTATATTTTCAAATACATTTTCATCATCTATAAGTATCTCACCGCTGTCAGGTTTTAGTATTCCGGCAAGTACTTTTAAAAATGTACTCTTTCCCGCACCGTTGGTACCTATAAGTCCGAACACATCTCCGTCTCTTATAATTGCATTGATATTGTCAAGCGCCTTTATATTGTCAAAACTCTTGCTTAAATTCTTTGCTTCTATCATGCTCCCTCCTTCGCTTTATGTTCCGGATAAAACTCTTCCACTTTTTTACAAAATTCTTCCTTACTTATTATCTTTCTTGATTTGTCTACAAGTTCTTCAAGCTCTTTATATATGATGCTTTTCTTATTTTCCTTTATAACATCCATATCGGCTACAAAACTTCCGACACCTTTTACACTGTATACATAGCCTTGGCGCTCCAACTCGATATATGCCTTTTGTATAGTGTTGGGATTTATCGAGAGTTCTACGGCAAGGCTTCGTACAGACGGAAGCTTATCGCCGGGCTCCAATGCCCCGATAAGCATAAGATCCGAAAGCCTGTCCATCACCTGTTCGTAGATGGCTCTCTTATCTCTTGAGTCAATTACAATCATAGATTTCTCCTTTTAACTGTATTATCTATCATAGTACAGTTAGTGTAGCATCTTTATCTTTATATTTCAATAGTATTTCTTGTTTTTTCTCTATAGAAAATCAAATTAAATAGTGTTATAATAAATATTTGTAAATTTTTATGAGGAAGAATATATGATAACAAAAAGAGAAGATATAAGAAATATTGCCATTATCGCCCATGTAGACCACGGTAAAACTACATTGGTCGATCAGCTCTTAAAACAAAGCGGTGTTTTCAGGGCAAATCAGGAAGTGGCTGAAAGAGTAATGGACTCAAATGATATAGAGAGAGAAAGAGGAATCACCATTCTATCAAAAAATACCGCTGTGCACTATGGTGATACCAAGATAAATATCATAGATACACCGGGACATGCGGACTTCGGCGGAGAGGTAGAGCGTGTTCTTAAGATGGTAAACGGTGTTGTTTTGGTAGTAGATGCCTACGAAGGCGCTATGCCTCAGACAAAGTTCGTTCTAAGAAAAGCTCTTGAGCTTGATCTTGAAGTACTTTGCCTTATCAATAAATGTGACAGAGAAGAAGCAAGACCTGAGGAAGTTGTTGATGAGATTTTGGAACTTTTGCTTGATCTTGATGCAAACGAGCACCAGCTTGACTGTCCTTTCCTCTTTGCAAGTGCAAGAGGCGGATGGGCAAGATACAATGTAAATGATACCAATGAAGATATGAAGCCTTTATTTGAGACTATAATCAAGCATATACCTGCACCTACAGGTGATGAAGATGCGGATCCTCAGGTACTTATCAGTACAATCGACTACAATGAATATGTAGGTAGAATCGGTGTAGGTAAAGTCGATAACGGTGTTATCAAGGTAAATCAGGAAGTTGCTTTGGTAAACCACCACGACCCTGATAAGATGAAAAAAGTAAAAATAGGTAAGCTTTACGAATATGAAGGTCTGAACAGAATTGAAGTTAATGAAGCAAGAATAGGTTCAATAGTAGCCATCTCAGGTATTCCCGATATTCATATAGGAGATACTCTGACCTCTGTTGAAAATCCCGAGGCAATTCCGTTCCAAAAGATTTCAGAGCCCACAATCTCTATG
>CAKAQP010000077.1 GCA_916720285.1 uncultured Lachnoanaerobaculum sp.
AAAGGCGGCGGCAAAGGCTATTGCGGAGTATATAAAGCCTGAGGATCTTAATGCGGAAAATATTATACCTTCCGCACTTGATAAGAATGTGGCAAAATCTGTAGCGGATGCGGTGGCTAAGGCGGCTAAAGAGAGCGGATGTGTTAGGAAGTGATTATGACGGATATTAAAGATATATTTTTGTTCTCGTATAGGGAACTTAAGAAGGTAAGAACTATTACAACAGTAGCTATGTTTGTGGCATTATCGATTATATTGGGGGCTTTTACAGTCCCTATCGGTAATTTTTTAAAGATTGGTTTCTCGTCTTTGACTACTGTTAGCGTGGGATATTTGTTCGGACCTATTGTGGGTTCGGTTTTTGGAGCTGTGACAGATGTTGTAAAGTATGCTATTAAGCCTACAGGACCTTTTTTTCCGGGATTTACTTTAAATGCGATTATTGCCGGATTTATTTACGGAAGTATATTATATAAGAAGCAAGTGGATATAAAGAGGATTTTTATTGCAGAGTTTTTTGTAAGTCTGTTTTGCAATATCTTACTTGGCACACTTTGGCTGAATGTTTTATACGGAAAGGCTTTTCTTGCCATTTTACCTATGAGAGCTTTGAAGAATATAATTCTTTTGCCTATAAACAGCTTTATGGCATTTGCTATACTGAAGTTTTTGGAGCAGTACAAACAAAAAATAAAATAAAATAAAAAAGTGCTTGCAATCGGATTCAATCTGTGCTATCCTAGAACAGCTGTGACATTGATAGCTAAGAAGCATAGGTTGCCGTTTACGGGTTTTATGTGGAGCGAAGGTCATGTTGCAAAAACTGGCGACAAGTCACTGTACAAACAGCATCTCATATTGAGTATTTTCGTGGGTTGGTCACCATGACACGCACGGAAGAGTGTACAGTCACCGCTTGTCAATTTCTTTTATAAAGATTGAAAAGGAGGCGGCTTTTTTTATGGCAAATCAGGTAATGAGAATCACATTAAAAGCTTATGATCATCAATTAGTTGACAGCTGTGCTGCAAGAATTGTTGATACTGTAAAGAAGACAGGAGCAGCTGTTTCAGGACCTGTTCCACTACCAACAAAGAAGGAAGTGGTTACTATCCTTAGAGCTGTACATAAGTACAAAGACTCACGTGAGCAGTTCGAGCAGAGAACACACAAGAGATTGATTGATGTCATTGCACCATCACAGAAGACTGTTGATGCACTTTCCAGATTGGAAATGCCTGCAGGTGTGAACATAGACATCAAAATGAAGAGTAGATAATCCGCTATAAGCGTTAATCCTGCTCTAGGATGAGCACATAGTGCTCCGCTGTAGAATAAACCAGGAGGTATAATAATGAAGAAAGCAATACTTGCTAGAAAAGTCGGTATGACACAGATTTTCGATGAGAACGGTGTGTTAATACCTGTAACAGTTCTTCTTGCAGGACCATGTGTTGTTACACAGGTTAAGACAGAGGAAAATGACGGATACAATTCAGTTCAGGTTGCATATGGACAGATCCGTACAAAGTTGGTTAATAAGGCTAAGGCAGGTCACCTTGCTAAGGCAGGAGTTGAGAAGACTGTAGTAGAGAACGGTGACAAGAAGAGAGAAGTTTTTGCTGCCGGAAGATTTATCAGAGAGTTCAAGTTTGAGAATGCATCAGAGTATGCTCCAAAGGCTGAAATCAAAGCAGATATCTTCGCTGCAGGAGATAAGGTTGATGCAACTGCTATCTCAAAGGGTAAAGGATTCCAGGGTGCTATTAAGCGTCATGGACAGTCAAGAGGACCTATGAGTCACGGTTCTAAGTTCCACCGTCATCAGGGTTCAAACGGTTCATCTTCAGATCCAAGCCATGTATTTAAGGGCAAAGGAATGCCGGGACACATGGGTGCAAAGAAGGTAACTACACAGAATCTTGAAATCGTAAGAGTTGATGCAGATAAGAATCTTATCCTTGTAAAGGGTTCAATGCCGGGTTCTAAGAAGGCTCTAATAACATTAAAAGAAACTGTTAAGAAGAAATAACTAACAGAAAGGAGGAACACAAATGGCTAATATATCAGTATTTAATATTGAAGGAAAAGAAGTAGGTAGTATAGAATTAAATGATGCTGTGTTCGGAGTTAATGTTAACGAGCATTTAGTTCATATGGCAGTTGTTGCACAGTTGGCAAACAAGCGTCAGGGAACACAAAAGGCAAAGACCCGTTCCGAAGTTAGTGGTGGCGGAAGAAAGCCTTGGAAGCAAAAAGGTACAGGACATGCACGTCAGGGTTCAACAAGATCACCTCAGTGGAAGGGTGGCGGTGTTGTATTCGCACCTACTCCAAGAAATTATACAATCAACTTAAATAAAAAAGAGAAGAGAATTGCTCTTAAGAGTGCTCTTACAAGCAGAGTTCTTGAGAACAAGTTCATCGTTGTTGATGATTTTGCAATGAGCGAGATCAAGACAAAGAAAATGCAGCAGACTTTAAACAACTTAAATGTTAAGAAGGCTCTTGTTGTATGTGCTGAGAATGAGAAGAACACTGTACTTTCTGTTAGAAATATTTACGGTGTTAAGGCTGCTTCACCTAAGACTATCAATGTATATGATATCTTAAAGTACAACACAGTAGTTGCTTCAAAGGACGCTGTTAAGACTATAGAGGAGGTATATGCGTAATGGCAAATATTCAATACTATGATGTAATACTTAAGCCGGTTATTACAGAGAAGAGCATGCTTGGCATGACAGAGAAGAAATATACTTTCCTTGTACATCCTGACTCAAACAAGACAATGATCAAAGAAGCAGTTGAGAAAATGTTTGACGGCGCTAAGGTTTCAAAAGTAAATACTATGAACCAGGATGGAAAGACAAGAAGAAGAGGAATGACAACAGGTAAGACAGCAAAAGTTAAGAAGGCTATTGTATGGCTTACAGAGGATAGCAAAGAGATCGAGTTGTTCCAGGGCTTATAAAGCAACAAAAGTTGCTTTCCCGAAATGATCGGGATATATTATACGGCATCCTGCCGTGATAAAGTGCGTAGCACAAGAAGGAGAAAAAAATGGGAATAAAGAAATATAGTCCATATACACCGTCAAGAAGAAACATGACAGGTTTGGACTTTAGTGTAATCACAAAGAGTACTCCTGAGAAGTCATTATTGGCACCAATCAAGAAGAACTCAGGAAGAAACAATCAGGGTAAAATAACAGTTAGACATCGCGGTGGCGGTGCAAAGAGAAAATACAGAATCATCGACTTCAAGAGAAACTCTAAAGACGGAGTTCCTGCAAAAGTCGTTGCTATAGAGTATGATCCAAACAGAACAGCTAATATTGCGCTTATCGCATATGCAGATGGTGCAAAGGCTTACATACTTGCTCCTGAAGGACTTCAGGTCGGAGCTACAATCGTAAGCGGTTCAGGTGCAGAGGCTAGAGTTGGAAACTGTTTACCACTTGCAGAGATTCCTGTAGGTGCTCAGATTCATAATATCGAGCTTTATCCTGGAAAGGGCGGACAGCTTGTTCGTTCAGCAGGAAATGTGGCACAGCTTATGGCAAAAGAAGGTAAGTATGCAACTCTTCGTCTTCCATCAGGTGAGATGAGAATGGTTCCAATCATTTGTAGAGCTACAATCGGTGTGGTTGGAAACGGTGAGCATTCACTTGTTAAGCTTGGTAAGGCAGGAAGAAAGCGTCACATGGGTATAAGACCTACAGTTCGTGGTTCTGTTATGAACCCTAATGACCATCCACACGGTGGTGGTGAAGGTAAAACCGGAATCGGTCGTCCGGGTCCATCTACTCCTTGGGGCAAGCCTGCTCTTGGTCTTAAGACTAGAAACAAGAAGAAACAGTCTAATAAGTTGATCATCAGAAGAAGAGACGGTAAGGCCGCTACTAAATAAAGGAGGAAAGATAAATGTCACGTTCACTTAAAAAAGGACCATTTGCAGATGCAAGTTTATTAAAGAAAGTTGATGCAATGAATCAGACCGGCGACAAGAGTGTTATTAAAACATGGTCACGCCGTTCAACAATCTTCCCACAGATGGTAGGTCATACTATTGCTGTTCATGATGGAAGAAAGCATGTTCCGGTATATGTTACCGAGGATATGGTAGGACATAAGCTTGGTGAGTTCGTTGCAACAAGAACTTACAAAGGACATAAAGCTGACGATAAGAAAGCTTCAAGATAAGAGAGGGTTGAAAGGAGGTTTTTTAAATGGCAAAAGGACATAGATCCCAGATTAAAAGAGAAAGAAATGCAGTTAAGGACACCAGACCATCAGCTAAGCTCTCATATGCCAGAGTACCTGTTCAGAAAGCATGTTTCGTGCTTGATGCGATCAGAGGAAAGAATGTTGGTGAGGCTTTGGGTATTCTTATGTATAGCCCAAGATATGCGTCAAGTGTTATCAAGAAATTGGTAGAGTCGGCAGTGGCTAATGCTGAGAACAATAATAATTTAGATCCTTCTAAATTATACATTGCAGAGTGTTATGCAAGTGACGGCCCTATAATGAAGAGAATTAAGCCAAGAGCACAGGGTAGAGCTTATCGTATCGAGAAGAGAATGAGCCATATCACAGTGGTCTTAGATGAAAGATAGGAGGAGACGCGAAAATGGGACAGAAAGTTAATCCACATGGACTTAGAGTCGGTGTTATAAAAGACTGGAGCTCCAGATGGTACGCTGATAAGGATTTTGCTGATTGCTTAGTAGAAGACTACAATATCAGAAAGTTCTTAAAGAACAAACTTTATTCAGCAAGCGTATCAGATATTGAAATCGAGCGTGCTTCAGACAGAGTTAGAATAATACTTCATACTGCAAGACCGGGTGTTGTTATCGGTAAGCAGGGTGCAGAAGTTGAAAAGTTAAAGAAGGAAGTATCAAAGTTTACAGATAAGAAAGTATTCATTGATATCAAAGAAATCAAGAGACCTGACAGAGATGCTCAGCTTGTAGCTGAAAGCATTGCATCACAGCTTGAGAATCGTATATCATTCCGTAGAGCAATGAAGTCAACAATGTCAAGAAGTATGAAGGCAGGAGTACTTGGTATCAAGGCAAGCTGTTCAGGACGTCTTGGTGGTGCTGATATGGCTCGTACAGAGTTCTATTCAGAGGGTACAATTCCTCTTCAGACATTAAGAGCTGACATTCAGTATGGTTTTGCCGAGGCAAATACAACATACGGAAAAGTTGGTGTTAAGGTTTGGATATATACAGGTGAGGTGCTTCCTCAAAGAAAAACACAGGAAGGGAGCGTAAAATAATATGTTAATGCCTAAGAGAGTAAAGCGTAGAAAACAGTTTAGAGGTTCTATGGCAGGAAAGGCCTTAAGAGGCAATAAGATCACTTATGGTGAGTATGGTTTAGTATCCCTTGATCCTTGTTGGATAAAGTCAAACCAGATAGAGGCTGCCAGAGTTGCTATGACTCGTTATATCAAGCGTGGTGGTAAAGTTTGGATAAAGATTTTCCCTGATAAGCCTGTTACAGCAAAACCTGCTGAGACTCGAATGGGTTCAGGTAAGGGATCTACAGAATATTGGGTAGCTGTTGTAAAGCCGGGTCGTGTATTATTTGAGATCGCAGGCGTACCTGAAGAGGTTGCCAGAGAGGCTCTTCGTCTTGCAATGCATAAGCTTCCTTGCAGATGTAAGATAGTTTCAAAGGCTGATTTGGAAGGCGGTGAAGCAAGTGAAAACTAAGAATTATGTAAACGAATTAAAGTCAAAAAGCTTAGAACAGTTAAATGAGGAATTGGTTTCCGCAAAGAAGGAACTTTTCAACCTTAGATTCCAAAATGCAACCAGCCAGTTGGATAACACTTCAAGAATTAAGGAAGTTCGTAGAAACATTGCCAGAATTCAGACAGTTATCACTGAGAATGCAAAATTGGCATAAAGATAAAGGAGATAAACCGTGGAGAGAAATCTTAGAAAAACCCGTATCGGCAAGGTTGTTAGCGATAAGATGGATAAGACAATCACTGTTGCAATCGAAGACCATGTAAAGCATCCACTTTATGGCAAGATTGTAAAGAAGACTGTTAAGTTCAAAGCACATGATGAAAAGAATGAATGTAACATTGGCGATACTGTAAAGATTATGGAGACAAGACCTCTTTCTAAAGATAAGAGATGGAGACTTGTACAGATAATTGAGAAGGCAAAATAATTTAGGTAGGAAGGAGTATCCGGCATGATTCAGCAGGAAACAAGATTGAAGGTAGCCGATAACACCGGAGCAAAGGAATTGCTTACAATTCGTGTTATGGGTGGTTCAACTAGAAGATATGCTCATATCGGCGATATAATCGTCGCTACCGTTAAAGATGCAACACCAGGCGGTGTTGTAAAGAAAGGTGATGTTGTTAAGGCTGTTGTAGTAAGATCAGTCAATAGCACACGCCGTAAAGACGGTTCATACATCAGATTCGATGAAAACGCAGCAGTTATAATCAAGGATGACAAGACTCCAAGAGGTACTCGTATCTTTGGACCGGTTGCAAGAGAACTTCGTGAGAAGCATTTCATGAAGATTGTATCTCTCGCACCTGAAGTATTATAAGGAGGTCTAGCGTGCATAAAATCAAAAGAGACGATATGGTTAAGATCATATCTGGAAAAGATAGAGGCAAGACAGGTAAAGTATTAAAGGTTGATACTAAGAAGAACAGAGTAGTAGTTGAAGGCTGTAATATGATTACAAAGCATACAAAACCAAGTATGGCTAACCAGAACGGTGGAATCGTAAATACAGAGGGAACTATTGATATATCAAATGTAATGTTAGTTGTTGACGGTAAGGCTACAAGAGTCGGTTTTGAAGTAAAAGACGGCAAGAAGGTTCGTGTAGCTAAGAAGACCGGCAAGGCTATCGACTAATTGGAAAGGAGGAAAACATGACAAGATTAAGGGAAACATATGAGAACGAAATCGTTGCAAAGATGATTGAGAAGTTTGGCTATAAGAATCCTATGCAGGTACCGAAGCTTGATAAGATCGTTATCAACATGGCTGTCGGTGAAGCAAAAGATAATGCAAAAGTATTAGATGCTGCAGTTAGAGATCTTGAAATTATCTCCGGACAAAAGGCGGTAGTTACAAAGGCAAAGAAATCAGTTGCTAACTTTAAACTTAGAGAGGGTATGCCTATAGGTTGTAAGGTAACTCTTCGTGGTTCAAAGATGTATGAGTTTGCTGACAGACTTATAAATCTTGCTCTTCCTAGAGTGCGTGACTTTAGAGGTGTTAATCCTAATGCATTTGATGGCAGAGGAAACTATGCTCTTGGAGTTAAGGAACAGCTTATCTTCCCTGAGATAGAGTATGATAAGATTGATAAGGTGCGTGGTATGGATGTTATATTCGTTACTACAGCAAACACAGATGAAGAAGCTAGAGAACTTTTGACATTATTCAATATGCCATTTTTCAAATAATTTAGGAGGAAGATTTCATGGCAAAGACTTCAATGAAGATTAAGCAGGCCAGACCGGCAAAATTCTCTACAAGAGAATACAGCAGATGCAGAATCTGCGGTCGTCCACATGCTTATCTTAAAAAGTATGGTATCTGTAGAATTTGCTTCCGTGAATTGGCTTATAAAGGTCAAATTCCAGGAGTTAAGAAAGCCAGCTGGTAGGCAGGTATTGAGCACTTAATGAGCACAAACGAAGTGCTGTGCGAATTTAGTGCGAAAGCCCGTCCCGAGCCTTAGCGAAAACGAGCAAAGCGAAGTTTGAGCTTAGTCGAGTGGACACCACCCGGCACATGCATATATGCCGATGTCGAGTGGACGCTTTTATGTTACCGAACAGCTTGAAAGAAGCAATATTAATATAATCAGATACATTTAAAATAAACAGGAGGAAAAAATTCCATGACAATGAGCGATCCAATTGCAGATATGCTTACCAGAATCAGAAATGCAAATACTGCAAAACATGACTCAGTTGATATTCCTTCCTCAAAGATGAAAATAGCAATAGCTAACATACTTGTAGAAGAAGGTTATGTAGAGAAGTACGAACTTGTTGACAATGGTAACTTCAAGGATATCAGAATATTCTTAAAGTATACAGCTAACAAGAGCGAGAGAATAATAAGTGGATTGAAGAGAATTTCAAAGCCGGGCTTACGTATATACGCAAGCAGAGAAGAGCTTCCAAGAGTTCTTGGTGGTCTTGGAACAGCCATTATTTCAACAAATAACGGCGTTATCACAGACAAAGAAGCAAGAAAGCTTAACGTAGGTGGAGAAGTATTAGCTTTCGTTTGGTAGGCATTGAGTACTTAATGAGCACAAACGAAGTGCAGTGCGAATTTAGTACGAAAGCCCGTCCCGAGACATTGAACACTTAGTGAACACGCAGTGTGAACTTAGTGTGAAAGTCGTTCGCGACACTCAGCGAAAACGTAGTTTGAGCGCTAGTGGAGTCGAACCCACCGGCAGATATACGTTTGCCGATGTCGAGTGGACGCTAAAACGAAAGAATATAATAATATTATAAATTAAGTTTCAACTCTAATAGCAGTAGTCATAAAGAAATATTTCTTTAATGGCTGCCTATTAGATGATATAAACCTGAAAACCTGAGCGAAAAGCTCACGATAAATTTAAGGAGGAAGACGGCATGTCACGAATTGGAAGAATGCCTATCGCAATTCCGGCAGGAGTAACTGTTACAATTGCAGAAAATAATCATGTGACTGTAAAAGGTCCTAAGGGTACACTTGAGAGAGCATTACCTGTAGAAATGACTATTAAGCAGGAAGGTGATGATATTGTAGTAACTAGACCAAATGACTTAAAGAAGAATAAGGCATTACACGGTCTCACAAGAACTCTTATACATAACATGGTAGTAGGTGTAACCGAAGGCTATGAGAAGGTACTTGAGGTAAACGGTGTTGGTTACAGAGCAGCAAAGCAAGGAAACAAGCTTGTACTTTCACTCGGATATTCACATCCTGTAGAGATGGAAGATCCTGAAGGTATCACATCTGTTCTTGACGGACAGAACATCATAAAGATTCAGGGTATTGACAAGGAAAAAGTTGGTCAGTACGCTGCTGAAATAAGAGGCAAGAGAAAGCCTGAGCCATATAAGGGCAAGGGTATCAAATACTCTACTGAAGTTATCAGACGTAAAGTCGGTAAGACCGGTAAGAAATAATAGGAGGGTAAGTAAATGGTTAGCAAAAAATCAAAAAGCGATCTTAGAACTAAGAAGCATTACAGATTACGTAATCGTCTCAGCGGAACAACTGAGAGACCACGTCTTGCTGTATTTAGAAGTAACAACCATATGTACGCTCAGATTATTGACGACACAGTGGGAAATACAGTAGTTAGTGCCTCAACACTTGAGAAGAGTGCAAGAGCGGAGCTTTCAAAGACAAATGATGTAGATGCTGCAGCATTCGTTGGAACTCTTATTGCAAAGAGAGCACTTGAGAAGGGTATAGACAAAGTTGTGTTTGATAGAGGAGGATTCATCTATCAGGGTAAGATTGCCGCACTTGCAGAAGCTGCACGTGAAGCAGGATTACAATTCTAATAGGAGGAGAAACATACATGAAGAGACAAATCATCGATCCAAGCAAATTGGAGTTAAATGACAGAGTCGTAAATATCAAGCGTGTATCCAAAACCGTAAAAGGTGGACGTACAATGAAGTTTTCTGCTCTTGTTGTTGTAGGTGACGGTAATGGTCATGTCGGTATCGGTCTTGGTAAAGCAGGAGAGGTACCTGAGGCTATCCGTAAAGGTAAAGAAGCTGCAACTAAGTCATTAGTTGAAGTTAGAATAGATGAGAATTTCAGTGTACCACATGATTACACAGGAAAATTCGGAAGTGCAAGTGTTCTTTTAAAGAGAGCACCTGAAGGTACAGGTATCATCGCAGGTGGCCCTGCCCGTGCGGTATTGGAGCTTGCAGGATATAAGAATATCCGTTCAAAATCTTTAGGTTCAAATAACAAGACAAATGTATGTCTTGCTACACTTGCAGGTTTAGCAGCACTTAAGACTCCTGAGGAGATTGCAAAACTCCGTGGAAAGTCAGTTGAAGAAATATTAGCATAATAGGAGGAAAATATGGCAAAGTTAAAAATTACATTGGTTAAATCCCCTATCGGTGCTATCCCAAAACAGAGAGCAACTGTAGAGGCGCTTGGTTTAAGAAAATTAAACAAGACAGTGGAAATGCCTGATAATGATGCTGTAAGAGGCATGATTTGGCATGTAAGACATCTTGTAAAAGTTGAAGAAGTCTAAAGAAGGAGGTGTAGTTATGGATTTATCTAATTTACAGCCTGCATTAGGCTCAAAGCATAGCGATAATTTCAGACGTGGCCGTGGACATGGTTCAGGTAACGGTAAGACTGCCGGTAAGGGTCACAAGGGTCAGAAAGC
>CAKAQP010000078.1 GCA_916720285.1 uncultured Lachnoanaerobaculum sp.
AACCGTGGTCAAGGTGAAGTGCTACAGGAACTGTAATTCCCATCTCCTCTATCATCGCCTTTACCATTGCAGCTACTGTCTTATAGCCTGTCATATACTTTCCCGCACCCTCTGAAACACCGAGAATAACAGGTGAATTCATCTCCTGAGCTACTGACAAAATAGATTTTGTCCACTCTAAGTTGTTGATATTAAAATGTCCTACCGCATAGTGTCCGGCTTTTGCTTTATCAAGCATTTCTTTTGCTGATACTAACATATCTACCTCCTGTTGTTGAATAGAATATCTTCTACTTCTTTTTGCATATCTGCACTGTCACATTCTCTTGTATGTCGAATCTTTGCATCCTTTATCTCCAATATTGCCCTCGGAATTTCAGGTGCTCCAATCTCATGCAATTTGTCAATGACTTCAAAATCTCCCATATCCTGCTTTTGTCCTAAGATTGCTTCAAGTACACTGTCAGCAAACTTATATGGACTGGCTGTGGATGCTATGACCGTCTTTGTCATATCCTTTGTGGCTTTTTTATAATCCTCATATACAGAGAATGCCACTCCGGTATGTGTATCTATAATATAACCTGTACTGTCATACAGAGATTTTATACCTTCAAAATTTTTCTTTTCATCAGCAAATCCGGCTATAAAGTCTTTCATAAAGTCCTTCATAGCTTTGGTAATTTCATACTTACCGCCTGCTGATAAATCTTTCATAAGCTTTGAAACATACTCTCCGTCACTTCCACAACTTAAATAAATCAATCTTTCAAGATTACTGGAAATAAGTATATCCATTGACGGTGATGATGTTAAAACAAACTTACGATTCCTATCATAAACCCCATGCTCAAAGAAATCAAATAAAACTTTATTTTCATTTGATGCACATATAAGTTTATCTACCGGTAATCCCATCTGTTTTCCTATATATGCCGCAAGTATATTTCCGAAGTTTCCTGTAGGAACACATACATTTATCTTTTCTCCTGCAGCTATATCACCGCTTTCCAAAAGCTTAACATAAGCATATACATAGTAAGCTATCTGTGGTACCAGACGTCCTATATTTATAGAATTTGCACTTGAGAGCTGTATTCCGTTTTCTGAAAGTTTTTTTGCAAACTCCTTATCAGAGAATATTTTTTTAACTCCGCTTTGTGCGTCATCAAAATTTCCATGTATTGCAACTACATCCGTATTATCACCCTTTTGTGTCACCATTTGCAATCTCTGTACATTGCTGACGCCGTCCTTAGGATAGAATACAATAATACCCGTACCCTCAACATCACAAAATCCCGACATTGCAGCCTTACCTGTATCACCGCTTGTAGCTGTAAGAATAACTATTTTATTCTTTATACCGTTTTTCTTGGCGGCTGTTGTAAGCAAATGCGGCAATATTGAAAGAGCCATATCCTTAAATGCTATAGTATCACCGTGGAAAAGCTCCAGAAAATATGCCCCTCCCGCCTTTACAAGCGGTGCTATCTCTTCTGTATCAAACTTTTCATCATATGCTTTTTCTATACAATCCGTCAACTCTTCTTTTGTATAATCACTCAAAAGAAGCTTCATTACCTCATAGGCAACTTCCTGATATCTTTTCCCTTTTAAATCCTCCAAAGCAAAATCAAACTTCGGAAATTTCTCAGGCATAAACAGTCCGCCGTCATCTGCCAATCCTTTAAGAATAGCTTCTGACGCATTTACCCCGGACTCTTTGCCCCTGGTACTTTTATACTTTATGAATTCCATTCTAAACTCCTATTTCTAGATTGTCTAAACTATAACATATATATTAAAAATAATAAAGTTTATTTTCTGCTTTCTATTCTCGACCTTCCGATTATTCTTGTACCCAGGTCTATATCCTTACAATACTCAATCTTTTCAGAATAATTATTATTGAAATCTATCTGGTTTATACCACGGTTCTTAACACTTGCGGAAGTCATATTGTAGTCCGCCGTAACCTTGGAAATATAAAGGAAATATCCCACTATACTTCCCACCAATGTAAACCAAAAAATATTGCTCTGTAAATTATCGGTAAAATAAAGTATTGCCATGATTATTGCAAATATCGGTAAAACATACATAAGTCCGGACAGATAAAGTTTTCCCATATCTAACGGTAATTTACCCACTACCTTTCCGGTCTGTCCGTTTACACTGAAGAAAAAGTGCTTATTACTGTCTTTATCATTATATGATATTGCCCAAACCGGCAACATGGCATATTTAAAGCTTCCCTGACCTATAGTGAAATCATTGTTTACCACATTTACACTTTCTCCGGTCATAGAATCTCTTACCACCTTTGTAGAATATCTATATACATCATCTTCTATCGAGGACATAAGAGCTTCTTTTTCTATATCCTTTTTCTCGGCAACAAATCCGCTTAAATATGAAGAGTCAAAATCTATCGCACCGTTAAAATCAAAAGGATATACAGACTCAACAAGAACTTTATTTGACTTTGCAAGTGCAAGTTTGGGGAGATTCTTAATATCAACATCTCCTTTTCTTATAATCCTGAAATGCTTTTCATAAGTCACCCTGTAATTTCCTTCAGTTCTTGAATATGTCCTGCTTCCTTCTCTGTCAAGATCCACAAGTACATTTGTATCATACAGCCAGTATGGGAAATATACTCCGCTTATTTCTTCAATTTCTTTCTTGTCGTTGAAAAAGCTCCTCGGTACAAATTTCTTTGTCTTCATCCAGTTTTCAAAAGATTCAAGGGCTCTTGTTCTGTCCACCTTAAAAGGTATAACTTTTGTAGGCATCTGTGATCTCTCAAGTTTTCCCGACATCACTATAGGATTTTTACAATAATAGCATGTGGTTGCTACAGTAGTCTCATCCGTTACAATATTTGCACCGCAGCTTGGACAGTGGTATTCAAGATACTCACCATTTTCTCCGTCTTCCACCACATCTTCATTTTGAGACATCAGGCTTAAGTTTTTTACCTCTTCCTCCGTATAAACCGTATTACAATATTCACAATTAAACTTCCCAAGTGTTGCAGAATACTTTACCGGACCGCCACAATTTTCACATTTATAAATTACTGTTGCCATGCTTCCTCCAAGTCTTACCATGCGGTTTAATTTTCAATACAGATAATGCCAAAAATACAAATGACAATATCGAATCCAAAAACATATTTATGTAAAACCAATTATTATACCAAAAAAGGCTTACCAATATATCCGAACTGTCTTCTCCCATAATCTTCGATAACAAAAAATCTATACTGACTAAAGGGTTAAATAACAAAATAAACTTACTGAATCTGATAAAAACAATTCCGAAAAATCCGCTCTCATCCGTTACAAATGAATTTGCAGATAAAAAATATAATATCAATGTTCCTATAAACAGCCCTAAAACTCCCGAATACAGGAGAGCGGTTGCAACACTTGTCCTCATAGATATGCTTGAACAAAATATTCCCATTGAAATAATAAGTACTACAAACACAACAAAGTTTATAACAAGTTTTATAATATCAGGAACAGTTATTCCGCCATATAAAAATAAAATTGCCATAATCGGTAATTGTGATATCAGTATAAGCATAATCGAGGAAAATAAACTTAGAAACTTACCGAAGATTATATTTTTTGCAGTCATCTTCGTAGTCAGTAATATTTCAAGTGTTCCCCTTTGTCTCTCATCACTTATTGCACCTGCTATAAAACTTGGTGCCACAAATATAAGCAAAAGTGCAGGAACAAATATAACTATTCTAAAAATTTTTAAAAAAGAGGTATAATCTATAAATGATGTTTTCCTTGCAAAGTCTACAACATCATTCATCTCTATCAGAGTAACTGCCGCAACAATAAAGTTAAATACAAGAATAGCCATTGATAATTTCATACTTCTTGTACTTACTCTGTGTTCCCTTTCATAAATCGGATTAATATTCATTGCTAAAAATCACGCTTTCATTTGAATGGTTTGTAACCTTAATAAAATATGATTCCAGACTTCCCGGTTCTCTTATAAATTCACTTACCAAAACATTGTTTCTTATAAGTTCCGACAATAATCCGGCTTCATCTATCTTTTTACCCTCAAAGTATACCATAAAATAGCTGTTATCTACAGATAAAAATCTGACATTTTTATTATTTTTTAATATTTCAAGTGCTAAATTTTCATTATTTAATACCTTTATTTTTATGGGGTTTGCCCCCTCAACTTTTGCCAGTATTTCTTCAACACTTCCGGATATTATCATCTTTCCGCCTTCTATAATTCCGATATCTGTACAGATTTCGGAAATCTCAGATAAAATATGTGAACTTAGAATCACTGTTTTACCTGCAGTATTTAATTCCTGTAAAAGTTCCTTAAGCTCATATCTGGCTCTCGGGTCAAGTCCGCTTGCAGGCTCATCCATAATGATAAGTGCGGGATCATGTATTAATGCTCTGGCTATACAAAGTTTTTGCTGCATTCCTTTTGAAAGCTCATTCAAATAAAACTCTCTCTTATCAGTCATACCGACCTGCTCCAAAAGAATTTCCGACTTCTTTCTTGCAAGATATCCGGTCAGACCGTATGTGGAAGCAAAAAACATCATATATTCAAATACCGTCATATCATCATAAATTCCAAGTACATCCGGAACATAGCCTACCGTTTCCTTTGATCTTTTCTGATTATCACATAGCTTTATATCATTAAAGAATATACTCCCTTTATCAGGATATATAATTCCGGAAATAATCTTTATAGCAGTTGTCTTACCTGCACCGTTTGGACCGACAAGTCCGTAAAGTGCACCATCCGGTATTCTTAGGCAAAGATTTGATAATGCCGGATGTCTTCCATATGATTTACTTACATTTTTTATTTCTAACATCTATTTTTCCACACCTAAAACACTTACCATAGGCAAAGCGGTCTCCAAATTTCCGGTTTCTATATTTGAATATCTGACTCTGATAGTATTTGTATCAGACAGATATGTCAACAACTCCAATATAGAGAAATTATTCTTTGAAATATAATCAAAGTTTCCGGTTTTAAAATTATACAAAGCAATATTTCCCTTAAAAACCTTCACACTGTCACTGTATCTTGTATCTGAAAATATATCTGATATCTGCTCAAATTTTACTTGTGCGATATTTATATTTTCACCCAAAAAATACTCAAGTACCGTAGCTTCATTGCTCTTTAGCGCATTGTCTATATAAGAATAATCTCCGCTAAGCACTACAGGCATCTTTAAAAGCGACTGCCTGTAAATTTTTCCGTCTTCTATAGAATTTACAGGTATAACAGATGTAAGTAATGTCAGTCCGCTGCCCTCCATGGCATTATTAAAAAATATAGGATTTGAGAGCGCCGTATCCGAAAATGCGATAATTCTTGCATCTGCAGTATATCCGTTGGAATTTTCTCCAAGATAAAATGAAAGGAAATTTGAAACATTTAAAAGCTGCATATATTTCTCGGTATCCATAGCGTTCACACTGCCGTTTTGATTTATAGTATTTTCTCCAATCATTCCCGTAATAATTCTTGAAGTAATATCAAAGTCTGTCAAAGGTATATTTATTAACTGACAATTATCAATCCGTTTTGTCTCTCCCTTATCAAAATCTCCAAGCAGTGCAATTTTTCCATAAAGAATAAGGGTGGCATTTTTTACCTTATAATCATAATTATTTGTAATTTCAACACTTAAACTTCCGTCAAAAAAATTTATTTCACCTGTAAATCCCTCATTATTCAAATTTTCTATCGTTTTATCCAACTTCCAGATATTTGAAGCAAATGCACCTACATGATTTAGAGAAATATTTTTTGTATACTCCTCATTATCAATATTTACAGATGTAGACTTATTTAAAACTCTTCTCTCGTCCACATCCGACCTGTCTCTTATTACCGGTATAACCGAGTAATTTGAATCTATGACCACATTGTAAGGCTTATTATAAGGATTTCTAAGGTTTACATATGTCGATTCCGATACATCCAGATCTCCGGCTTCATAAACTGTAACATAGTTATAGAATGTTGTACTAAACCTTGTCCTGCCGTTATATATAATAATTACAGCCAGTAATAATAAAGACATAAGCACTACAATTTTCCTGTAATATATTGCAAGCCCGTAGTCTTTTAAATATATAAAAGAAATAGGTCCTATTAAAAGTACATAAGCAATAAATATCAAGGTATAAACAGCCATAGGCGGCAACTTATTGGTTTCTGACGAATTTAATATAGGCTCAATATTTTGGAATGTATCATCAGAAATTTCACTTTGCTTTGAAAAAGTTTCTATCCTCTCATCGCCTAGAACGGTCGAAATAATATATCTTGCAAACTGAGTATTCTCTTTAGCAAAATCATTTAAATCGCAAAAGTCAAAACCTGCAACCGCTATCAATCCTTTTTGTTTATTTACAGAAGTTATAAGTGGAAAATCTCCATCAGAGAGCAAGACATTTCCTCCATGCATATTTACTGATGTAGAGTAAAGATCGATACTTTTACTTTCATTGTTAAATGTAAAGTTCAAAGTTTTCATCTCCGGAGAATCATAAATATCCTCCAAAAGCTCAGGAGCATATCTTCCGATTGTGTCATCAGCTCTGCGACCTGTACCCATTACAAGGACTCCTCCCTGTTTTACCCAATTCATCAATGCTCTGGACTGTTCCGTTGACAAATCTCTTATTCTGTAATTACTGATTATAATCATATCCAACTGTTCAAGTCCTGAACTTGACTTCGGAAATGATCCTGCAGCCAAATTTACCGTATTCAAATTTAATAAACCGAAATTTATTGCCACATCATCAAAGTAATCCAGCTTATTTTGGCTGTCACTAAGTAAGCCAACCATTATTTTTGAACGGTTGGCTTCCATATTCAAAGATACTTCTTTTTCTATTATTGTCTTTTTATTTTCATCTTTCAGTACAACTACAATTTTATTCACATCATTGCTGATTCTTATGTAATAATCAGCCAAATAACTCTTCTTTTGCTCAAGATTTACATTATACTCATAAGCATATTTTTTATTATCCGCCTCATTAAATTCAATGGATACTTTTCCGGTAAAATTATCATTTGTAAAATTTTTATAATATACATGAATAGGGAGGTATCTCCCTCCCTTTGCTATATTACCGTAACCGTAGCTTATATCTATAGTTATTTCTTTATTTTGTTCAGTTGCAGATAATGTGTTTATAGGAAATTGTACTGCAGACAGTAAAAATAATACCAATGATAATAAAAGTATTTTATTCAGTCCTCTTAAAATTTTCCCTTTCAACATCTAACTCCTTCGGTAATGTTACACTGAATATTGTTCCGCTCAAATCACTGCTTACATCAATAATTCCATGGTGAAGCTCTGTGATATTTTTTGCTATGGCAAGTCCAAGTCCCGTGCCTCCCGTATTTGAATTTCTGGCCTGATCCACTCTGTAGAATTTGCCGAAAATAAGAGGTAACTCGTTTGCCGGAATAACTTTACCATAGTTAATTACAGCAATCTTTACTATTTTCTTTTCAACAGAAATTTTTATATCTATTCTTTTTCCGTCAGCACCGTATTTGATGGCATTATTAATAAGATTATCAAACAATCTTGCCAATAAAGTACCGTCTCCGTCAATTACACATGAATCCTCATTTGTATTTACACTGCAAGTAATACCCTTATTTTCAAAATTAGGGTAAAACTCCTCCATAAGCTGACATAAAAGCTTTATAATATCAATTTTGTCTATTTTCAATACAAGTTTTGATGAGTTTGTCTTTGTAAAGCTGAATAGACTCTCAATAAGGTCCTGCAGCTTCTTTGACTTTTCATAAACTATTTTTAAATACTCTTTTTTAGTCTCCTCAGACAAATCTCTTTTATTTATCAAATCAAGATATCCGAGTATTGATGTCAACGGAGTTCTAAGGTCGTGAGCAATATTTGTAATCATCTCATTTTTTGACTTTTCATTATGTCTCTCACTCTCCATCAAAACTCTGATTTCCTCAGACATCTTATTGATACTTGCAGCTATCTCTGAAAACTCGTTATCGCCTTTTACATCAATATTTGTATTCAAATCTCCGGCCGAAATCTTCTTTATTGCCAGAAGTATGTCATCTATATACTCAAATGACTTTCTTTGCAAAATCCAAAATGAAAGTGCAAATACCCCTATGCCGAATACAAGTAAAATCAAAATAACAACCAAGTCACTTCCGTTACCCCTTATCAAAAGAGTATCACTTTCACGATTTATTATATGCAATCCGGAGAACATTGAAATATTGCTGAGTAAAAGAGTTTCTACCAAAATAGAAATCACCAGACTGAAGAGTATGTTAATTATTACTTTAGTCTGAAATTTCTTTTCCAAATCATCTCTCAATTTTATATCCAACACCCCATACAGTAGTTATAATCTTGTTTTCTCTTTCATCTTCATTCATTTTTCCGCGAAGTCTTCTTATATGAACCATTACTGTGTTATTTGCCTCATATACCTTTTCGTTCCATACTTTTTCAAATATTTCATCTGTTGAGAATACTCTTCCGGCATTACTTGCAAGCAAATATAAGATATCGAACTCTATAGGTGTAAGTTTAACTTCTTTTCCCTCTATGACTACCTTATGATTATCTTTGTTTATAGACATTCCCTTAAGTCTTATCTCATTAGGATCGTCATTTTCCAAAACGGTACTGTTCGGATTCAGCTGAGTATATCTGCGAAGCTGTGATTTAACTCTTGCTGTCAACTCTAAAGTATTAAAGGGTTTCGTAACATAGTCATCCGCACCTGTTCCAAGTCCAAGTATCTTATCAATGTCCGCACTCTTTGCACTTAGAAGTATTATAGGGAAATTATGTGTTTCTCTTATCCTCTTACACATCTCCAGTCCGTCCATACCGGGCATCATTATATCAAGTATTGCAAGATGTATATCTTCGTTCTCTATTATCTTCAATCCGTCTTCCGCACTGTTTGCTTTAAAAACCTTATATCCGTCACTGACCAGATAAATTTCAACGAGGTCAGCAATCTCCTTTTCATCATCTACCACTAAAATATTTGTATCAGCCATTATATTCTCCTTTTATTCACTGTTTGTTTCACTTTCACCTTCAATTACAGCTTCAGTTATATTCTCTTCAGTTTGGGTATCTTCATGTGACTCATGCTCTTGTGTTTCATCCACATGCTCACCCTCGTTATTTTCATGATGCTCCTCACCTTCACTCTTATGAGGGCTTATTCCAATGGCACCGTCCAAATTTGAATCCAGAGTTATATCGGTGCTCTCTTTATCGGCTCCCATACCTGTATCCTTGATAATTTTATTGCTTATCTTAACAAGTGTCTCACTCGGGGTATAACTGTATCCCGGTATCTTACCGTAGAGCATCTCATGAAGCGCTATGACATTTGATTTCAATGTTATCGGAACAACATAATCTCTCTTGTGCATTTTCTTTGTATCTTTATCAAAAGGGAAGCCCGTTGTTTCACTCAGATGATATTTTGATATATCCTTTGCAAAAGGTATAAGATTATCCATTCCGACATTAGTAGCGGTCTGAGGCAACACAGCCACCAAAATACTGTACAAAGTCGAGAAATTAGCGTTCTTTGCCTTATCAAAAGCAAGGCTTACAACCTTTCTCTGTCTCTCCGTTCTGTTAAAATCCGTATCCATAAGTCGCAGTCTCGCATATGCTACAGCCTGAACTCCGTCAAGGTGATTCATTCCCGCATGCTCAAGTTCATATGATCCCACACCTGTAGCCTCTACAGTCTTTGCAATAAATGAATTCATATATTTAAACTCCGCATCCGTTATCTCAAGGTCTACTCCGCCAAGAATATTTATGGCATCAATTACCGCCTTCCAGTTCACCGTTATATAATCCTTTATATCAAGATCAAGGTTTCTGTTTAGAGTCTCCAGCGCCTGCTCCGGCCCGCCTTCTACATAGGCCTGATTAAATTTATGGAATTTTCCGTCCTCATCTATCATTGAATACATATCTCTGTAGATTGATATAAGCTGTATATCTCCGCTTTCTCTGTCTACATTAACAATCATATTCACATCACTTAATGCACCTTTTCCCACATTTCCGTCTCTTGAGTCCACACCGAAAACTGCCACGGTATAGTATCCTTTTTGGTTTTTAACATAGTGGAATGCAAAATAAGTTCCTCCTCCGACTATTGTGAATAGTAATATCAAAAGGAAAAGTCTTGTCAAAAAACCTCTTTTCTTTTTAGGTTTTTTAATCTTTTCTTTTTCGACTTTTTTCACAGTCC
>CAKAQP010000079.1 GCA_916720285.1 uncultured Lachnoanaerobaculum sp.
AACTGCCTTACATCCCTTATATTCTTTATCTCATCATATGCCGTATATATATCTATAGTTCCTGCACTCAGGGCTCTTGATACATTGTTTATCAGATATATTCTGTTGATATTTGTAGTTCTTTCAGGTACTCTCTTTGACATGGTGATAAGTCCTTCATCACTGTCCAAAGTCAAAGTAATACCTGTTGCCAGAACAAATGCAGTATGTGATTCACATTTTGAATAGTCAAGTATCCTGTTCATCGTATCTTCCACTCTGCTGATCTCCGCTCCGGCTATGAGCATAGTCTCACCTGCAAGCATGGCTGTCTCCGCAACCACTCTTTCGAGGCTTTTTGACACATTTTTTTTGTCTGCCACTTCCTCTTCTCCAATTTATTATTTTTATAAGTTTGCTCTGAGCTCACTTATCTTATCTCGCAAAAGTGCCGCATTTTCAAAATCCAGCTCCGCGGCGGCTCTAAACATTTTCTTTTCAAGCTCTTTTATAAGCTTGTTTATCTCCGCTTTATCCATGGATTCCACATCCTTATCAATAGTTGATACACTCTCGGCAGCCTTTGATATCGCTATCAGATCTCTTACCGCCTTCTTTATTGTGGTAGGTGTGATACCATGCTCTTTATTGTAGGCTTCCTGTATGCCTCTTCTTCTGTAGGTCTCATCTATTGCCGCCTTCATCGAATCCGTCATATTATCGGCATACATTATTACATGTCCGTCCGCATTTCTTGCAGCTCTTCCTATGGTCTGAATAAGTGAGGTCTCACTTCTTAAAAATCCCTCTTTATCCGCATCAAGTATTGCCACCAAAGTAATCTCCGGTATATCAAGTCCCTCACGCAAAAGATTGATACCTACAAGTACGTCAAACTTATCAAGTCTCATGTCCCTGATAATCTCCGCTCTCTCTAACGTATCAATATCTGAATGCAGGTATCTTACTCTGATACCGACTTCCTTCATATATTCGGTAAGATCCTCAGCCATTCTCTTTGTGAGAGTAGTAATAAGTATCTTGTTCTTTTTTTCTATTTCTTTGTTTACTTCGGAAATCAAATCATCTATCTGACCTTCTACAGGTCTTACGCTTATAGGCGGATCCAAAAGTCCTGTAGGTCTTATGATCTGCTCCGTTCTAAACATTTCATGCTCTTTTTCATATACACTTGGTGTAGCGGATACAAAAAGCATTTGATCTATCTTTGATTCAAACTCCGAAAATTCCAAGGGTCTGTTATCAAGTGCTGAAGGCAGTCTGAAACCGTAGTTTACCAGTGTGGTTTTTCTGGATCTGTCACCTGCATACATTCCTCTAACCTGCGGAATGGTAATATGAGACTCGTCTACGATTATAAGAAATTCATCCTTAAAGTAATCTATCAATGTATAGGGCGGTTCACCGGGTGCTGAACCTGTAAGATGTCTTGAGTAGTTTTCTATTCCCGAGCAAAATCCGGTCTCTCTCATCATCTCCACATCAAAATGAGTTCGCTCATCTATTCTCTGAGCTTCTATAAGCTTATCCTCCGATTTGAAGAACTTTACTCTCTCTTCACACTCTTCCAAAATATTTTGTGTGGCAATCATCATCTTTTCAGGCGCCACCACATAGTGAGATGCCGGAAAGATGACCGCATGTGAAAGTTCGGCTAAGATATTTCCTGTAAGTGTATCTATCTCAAGTATTCTGTCCACCTCATCACCGAAGAACTCAAATCTTAATGCTGTGGATGTGGATGCCGCCGGAAATACTTCAAGCACATCTCCACGTACACGAAAAGTACCACGGTGAAAGTCCATATCATTTCTGTCATACTGCATATCTATCAGCTTTCTTATGACATCATCTCTGTCTCTTTCCATTCCCGGTCTTAATGATACTACCATCTCCTGATAGTCTATGGGGCTACCAAGTCCGTATATACATGACACTGAAGCCACTATTATCACATCTTTTCTTTCTGAAAGCGATGCTGTGGCGGAGTGTCTTAGTTTATCTATCTCGTCATTTATTGCAGAGTCTTTTTCAATATATGTATCTGTGGAAGGTACATATGCCTCAGGCTGATAATAATCATAATAAGAAACAAAGTATTCTACCGCATTTTCAGGAAAGAATTCTTTGAACTCTCCATAGAGCTGAGCGGCCAGAGTCTTATTATGTGCTATTATAAGTGTAGGTTTTTGCAATTTTTGAATAACATTTGCCATGGTAAATGTCTTACCGGAACCTGTCGCACCGAGCAAGGTTTGAAACTGGTTTCCCTCTTTAAATCCTTTTACCAGTGCCTCTATTGCTTGAGGCTGATCTCCTGTAGGCAAAAACTCTGAATGTAATTTAAATTCCATTATTTTAACCTTTCTGTCTGTCGGCAACTGCCAACCTACAAAAATTATAGCATGTGACAATACAAAAGTACAGTTAAAAGAACATTTGTTCGAAATATTTTAAACTGCTTTTATAACACAAATACATTATAAATCAGTCTTGCGGATTGCTTACCTGTAGTATTCCGGCCTGCTTTTCCAACATATTTATAAAGCTTTCCATTTGTCTGTTCACGAACTTATCTTTCTTATGCAGTACCTGATAATTCACCTTTATATGAAAATCCTTTATCGGCAATACCGCCAATGTGTTATCTCTTAGTTTCGGCTCAATCAGAAATCTCGGTAACACCGAATACCCCATATTGTTGCATAAGAGTTTGATAATCAGATTGGTATTCTGTGATTCAATACTTGGCTTTATACCAAGACCGAGCTCTGAGAGTTTACTCTCAAAAATATATCTGTAGCTTGCATTTTTCTCCGTAAGTATACAGGGATAACTTAGGATCTCTGAAAGTTCTATTTCGTTTTTGCATGACAACGGATGCTTTCTTGAAGCACAAAATACTACTTCGGTCTCTATCTGTATATCCGCAACGAAATCCTTTGAAACACTTGGTTTATCAAGTAAGAGCATTATATCTATATTATTGTGTTTTATCCCTTCAAAGAGCTCCGACGGAGTACATACCCTTACTTCAACAGTTACATTCGGATTTTTCTCATAAAACTCCGCCAAAACCTGCGGAAATAATGTGTCGCAAATGGAATCTATGGTTCCTATTCGAAGTTCTCCTGTCAGCATATCATCAGTTCTGATAAGTGACTCTTTTGCCTCTTCATTGAGCATAAGTATCTTCTCGGCATATGGATAAAACTGTTTTCCGTGATCGGTAAGCCGCACCTGTTTACCGAGTCTGTCAAAAAGTCTCATCCCAAGGTCAAACTCCAACTGTTGTATCTGTATCGATACCGCCGCCGGTGAATACCCAAGCATTATTGAGGCTTTGTAAAAACTCCCCGATTCCGCTATTTTTACGAAGGTATTCAACTTTTTTAAATCTAAAAAATTTTCCATAACTTCCCCTTTATATGGTTGGTAAATGTTTTTGTAGTCCCACAGCATATTAAATACATTTAACTAATTATATTTATTTTTTTTAAATTATATATTTAATTTTTTAAGATTTACAATTTAAACATAGACCTACTATACTATATATATATAATATTTACCATAATAATATTTAATAAAACAGGCTGTTTGGGGGTGTGTTCAGTTTAATGGAAAAGGATGATATCAGGTACAAGACTTATGTCCGGATATTAAAAGACGAGCTTGTACCGGCTATGGGATGTACGGAACCTATAGCATTGGCTTATGCGGCGGCAAAGGCAAGGGAAGTACTTGGCAAATTGCCAAAAAAAGTGCTTGTTGAAGCCAGCGGAAGTATAATAAAAAATGTAAAGAGCGTGATTGTTCCTAATACGGGGCATCTGAAAGGAATACCTGCTGCGGTGGCGGCCGGTATAGTTGCAGGCGATGCCGACAGAAAACTTGAAGTTATTTCAGATGTGGATGATAGCAAAAAATGTGAAATTGCCGATTTTATGAACAATATTAAAATCGATGTGATTCCGCTTGATATCGGTTATGTATTTGATCTTATCATTACGCTTTTTGCTGATGATGAGTATGTAAAGATTCGTATTACAAATCAACATACAAATATAGTGCTTATCGAGAAAAATAATGAGATAATTTTTGAATCCGAGATTGAGAACAATGCCGTATCAGGAAGCACCGATAAGGATCTGCTGACTATGGACGGTATATGGGACTTTATAAACTCGTTGGATGTTTCCGATGTGAAGGATATCTTGGACAGGCAGATATTTTATAATACTTCAATATCTGAAGAAGGCCTTTTGGGAAATTACGGTGCAAACATAGGCTCCGTGCTGCTTGATACCTATGGCAATGATATTAAGGTAAGGGCAAAGGCGAAAGCCGCCGCAGGCTCGGATGCCAGAATGAACGGCTGTGAGCTTCCCGTTGTTATAAATTCCGGAAGCGGTAATCAAGGCATCACCTGTTCTATTCCCGTTATCGAATATGCCAAGGAATTAAAGGCTTCAAAGGAAAAGCTATATCGTGCGCTGGCACTTTCAAATCTTACTTCCATACATCAAAAACATGGCATAGGTACCTTATCTGCCTACTGCGGTGCCGTAAGTGCAGGTGCAGGTGCAGGCGCAGGTATCGCCTATCTTACGGAAGGCAGTCTTGAAGCTGTGGAACATACCGTTGTAAACACTTTGGCTATAGTATCGGGTATTATGTGTGACGGTGCAAAGGCATCCTGTGCGGCTAAGATAGCCTCTTCAGTAGATGCGGCTATTATGGGACTGAGCATGTACAAAGACGGTCAGGCCTTCCATGGCGGTGACGGTATTGTAATGAACAATATTGAGGAAACTATCAAGGGAATTTCAAAGATAGGTAAGGACGGAATGCGTGAAACAAATAATGAAATTATAAAACTTATGGTGGAAAGCCATTAAAATTAGGAGGATTTTGATATGAAAAAGAACGGTATTTTAAACAGCCTTCCTTTCAGACTGTTGCTTGCACTTGTTATAGGTATTGTTGTGGGACTTTTCCTAAACAAAAATGATACAAGTGCCGTTTCTGTAGCACTGCTTAATATAATTGTGACTGTTAAGTACATTGTCGGGCAATTTATAGGATTTTGTATTCCGCTTATTATTATAGGTTTTATTGCCCCGTCTATTACAAGGCTTGGCAGCAATGCGTCAAGAATACTTATAGTTGCTCTTATAATAGCCTATGTTTCTTCAATCGGTGCGGCATTCTTTGCCACAGCCTCAGGCTTTATAATACTACCACATATGAGTATTACGCCTGAAGTTGAGGGCCTTAAAGAATTACCGCAGCTTGTATTCCAGCTTTCAATACCGGCTATAATGCCTGTTATGAGTGCTCTTTTCTTCTCAATCATGGTTGGCCTTGCGGCTGCATGGAACAGAAGTGAACTTATTACCGGTATTTTGGAAGAATTCCAAAAGGTTGTACTTAGCATAGTAACAAAATTTGTTATTCCTGTACTTCCTGTTCTTATCGGTACTACTTTTGCAACTCTCGCATATGAGGGAAGTATTACAAAACAATTGCCTGTGTTCCTTGTTATTATCATTATGGTAATGATAGGTCACTATATATGGTTGGCACTTCTTTATCTTATCGCAGGTGCTTATGCAGGTGCAAATCCTTTGGATATAATAAGAAACTACGGACCTGCATACATGACTGCGGTAGGTACCATGTCAAGTGCCGCTACACTTTCAGTTGCTCTGGAATGCGCCAAGAAATCGGAACCGCCTCTTCGTGAAGATATGGTAAATTTCGGTATTCCGCTGTTTGCAAATATCCACCTTTGCGGCTCTGTTATGACTGAGACATTCTTTGTTATGGTAGTTTCAAAAATGCTTTACGGGGAATTCCCTTCTCCTGCAAAGATGATTTTATTCTGCCTTCTTCTTGGTGTATTTGCAATAGGTGCACCGGGAGTTCCGGGAGGTACAGTAATGGCTTCCCTGGGTCTTATAACCGGAGTTCTTATGTTTGACGAGACAGGAACCGCTCTCATGCTTACCATTTTTGCCCTACAAGATTCATTTGGTACAGCTTGTAATGTAACCGGAGATGGTGCCTTGACACTTATACTTACCGGATATGCAAAAAAACATAAGATTGAACCGCAAAATCTTGGTAACATACTGGAGTAAAATAAAAAGTCCCTGAAATGGGACTTTTTTGTTTACTCACTTTTATTATTGTATATCCATTTTACTACAGCCATTGATATTATTATTATATATCCTATCACACTGAATCTGTCGGGTATTTGCTGCATAAATATAAAACCGAGTAATGCAGAATAAATAACCTGTGTATAATCATATATCGCTATTTCTTTTGCAGGTGCATAGCTGTAAGCCTTTGTAATGCATATCTGTCCTATCATGGCACCGCATCCTGCAAGTACAAGCATTGCAAGCTGTATAAGGCTTGGACTTACATAGTTCATAGCTATAAAAGGTATTCCTGCGATAGTTGAAAAGCATGAAAAGAAAAATACTATAAACATTCCGTTTACACCGTTTCCTGTAAGTTTTCTCACAAGAGTATAGGCAATTCCCGCCATCATTCCTCCTGTAATTCCTATAAGGGCCGGAAAGAATGTAAAGCCGGCTCCCGGCTTTGCTACAAATATCATTCCGATAAAGGCTATGACAGTGGCAATAATATCAACTGCTCCGGCCTTTTCCTTCAGTATCAAAAAGCCTGCCAAAATGGCAAAGAAGGGACTCATTTTATTTAAAATTGTGGCATCGGCTATATTCATATGGTCTATAGCATAAAAATTACATATGATTCCTGCCATACCGCAAGCCGACCTGAGAACAAGTATACCCAGATTCTTACCGCTTACAGACTTGGATCCTCCACTCTTCATAAGCATAAAGAATGCAACAAATGCCGCAATCAAATTTCTAAAAAATGCTTTTTCAAATGTCGGCAAATCTCCTGCCATTCTTACAAAGAATCCCATAAGTGCAAATCCGAATGCGGCTCCGAGTATATACAATATTCCGATCTTTTTATTGTAATTATTCATATTGAAATTCTTCTCTTGTCTGTTTTTCTCCAAATACCTTACCAAGTTTTTTAAGACAATATAAAAATCCCGGTATAAGGAAGATATCCGCTATAACCCACGCAAGTGGCGAACCCATACATGCCGCAACAAAACCGAAGTACTTAACTCCTGCAAATCCTACTATACCTCTTGCAAACATCTCACATACACCCGAAAGTATTGCAAACATAGGAAATCCCATTCCCTGAATTGAATTTCTCCATACATTTACAAATATAAGTGCAAAGTAAAATCCGGAGTTCCACAAAAGGAATATTCTGGCCTTTTCTATTACATCTGTCTTGGAAGCGTCTATAAAGAGCTTCGGCAACTCTCCGCCGATAAATATCATAAAAACAAATACGATAACCGAATATATTATACCTATTATTGTTGCTACTTTTACGCCTTCTCTAACTCTGTCAAGTTTTCCTGCACCTACATTTTGGCCACAGTATGTAGCCATTGTCGCTCCAAGCGCATCGGTTACAGCCACACAGAAGCTGCTTATCTTACTCCCTGCCGTAACGGCAGCCACAGTCACCGCTCCAAGACCGTTTACCGCCGACTGCAGTATTACCGAACCTATCGCTGTTATAGAGTATTGCAGTCCCATAGGTACACCCATTGAGAGCAATACTTTGATATGCCTCATGGAGATTTTTCCCTCTCCCGCTTCCGGCTTTAATATATGAAATCTCTTTACCATGAATACAACGCAAAGTATTCCGGATACCAGCTGTGAAATAACCGTAGCGTAGGCGGGACCTGCCACTCCCAGTCCCATCACCTGTATAGATACTATATCAAGCACTATATTAAGAAGTGCTGCAACTATAAGAAAATACAAAGGTGTCTTTGAATCTCCCAATGCTCTTATAATACTTGCAGTCAGGTTATATAAATACATTACAGGAATACCTGCAAATACTATTATTATATAGATATAAGCTTCATCCAGTATTTCATCCGGTGTATTTGTAACTATGAGAATTGCCCTTGTCAGTAAACATACTGTCGCCGTCAGTACAACCGAGAAAAAAATTCCCACATATACCGCATTCATAGTGTACTTTCTCAACTCACTATAGTCTTTTGCTCCGAATTTCTGTGCTACAGGTATCGCAAATCCTGCAGTATTTCCTATAACAAATCCGTTTACCATGAAAAATATGGCACCTGTGGAACCCACAGCTGCCAATGAATTAACACCCAAATACTTACCTACCATTACAGTGTCAACCATACTGTAAAATTGTTGAAACAATGTTCCGATAAGCATCGGTATGGCAAATGCCAATATAAGTTTTAACGGATTTCCACGGGTCATATCCGTAATTCCCTGTGTCTTATTCTCTATATTCTTTTCCATAACTACCTCAAAACAGTATTTACATTTCTTCAATACTCTTGTTTAAAACCAATTTCAGCTTTTCCATACTGTTATTTAATATAAGTTCCTGTGGGAAATCCATTTCTCTCAATAATATATCACAATTTCTGAAATCGCCTACCGAATCTGCATAATGACTGTCCGTATTACATATGACATTTGTACCGTATTTTTTTGCGGCTTCCAGCATCTTTATGGCATTTTCTCTTCCGTTTTGTCTGGCCGAATTAGGATTAAGTGAGGAATTGTTAAGCTCCAGAACAATTCCTCTTTTATTTGCTTCTTTTGCAAGTTCATCATGATCTATAGGATATCTTCCGTCATCCGGATGCCCTATAATCTTTACAAAGCGATTTGACATTGCACCGAAGTATGCATCCATATTCTCCTGTAAAGTTCCCGGATTTATGCAAATAGTATGAAGACTGGCTATAACATAGTCAAGTCTTCCCAGAATATTGTTATCTATATCAAGATTGCCATTAAAATCTATTATATTTGCCTCCACTCCTCTTAAAATCAAGACATCCTTAAACCTTCTCGGAATAACTTTGAAATTCATAAAGTAGATATTTTTGCATGAACCCGGTACAGCCTCACTGTGATCTGAAAAACCATACGCCAAAAGTCCTTTTGCAGCCGCTTCTTCCATATTTTCTTTCAATGTAGAATATGCATGACCGCTGGCGATTGTATGTGTATGCAAATCAAATAAAAAATCCATATTAATTCTTGAAAAGATCTCCCAACTTATCCATAGCGTTTGAAATACCGACCTTAGCTATCTGTGTCTTTACACCTTCGACAACTGAATCAAGCTGACCGTCAGGAATATCAATACCTGTAAGTCCTTCTATTGTCTTCTCAGGATCCTTTGCAAGATTTGATAAAAGTGCAGGGTCTGCCTTAGCCTTATTTATTATATCTGTTACTATTTTTGTGATATCCATATTTTCTCCTTTTTTGTACAACTAAAGCCAAGACTATATAAAGTATCTTGGCTCCGGTTAAATATATTATTGATTTATATTAGTTTCCTGACATCTGCTTTGCAACTTCTTCTGCAAAGTTCTCGCTCTTCTTCTCAAGGCCTTCACCTGTCTCAAATCTGACAAATCCCTTGATAGAAACGTTTGCATTGTTTGCCTTAGCAACCTCTGCAACATAAGCAGCTACAGACTGCTTGCCGTCCGCCGCCTTAACATACTGCTGATCAAGAAGACAAATCTCTTTAAGTTCCTTCTTAATTCTACCCTCGATCATTCCCATGATAACCTTCTCAGGCTTTGAAGCCTCCTTAGGATCGTTCTTGATCTGAGCCAAGAGAATCTCTCTCTCCTTTGCAAGGTACTCTGCATCAACTTCCTTATCTGAAGTATACTTCGGATGAAGTGCCGCAACCTGCATTGCAACATTCTTAGCCATCTCTTTGATTTCATCGTTTACAACATCAGTTGTAACATCTACAAGAACACCAATTTTTCCACCGGCATGAATGTATGAAACTACACAACCGGCATTCTCTTCTATCTTCTCAAATCTTCTGATTGACATGTTCTCACCGATGATTGAAATCATGCTTGAAAGCTTCTCGGCTACTGTAAGACTTGTATCAAGATCCCACTTCTCATTCAAGAACTCTTCTGTAGTATTTGCGCTTGTCTTTAATGCCTGTGCTGCAACTTCACCTACATAAGTTCTGAACTTCTCGTTCTTTGCAACGAAGTCTGTCTCAGCATTTACTTCAAGTACAACCGCTTTCTTTGCGTCATCACTTACGCAAACATCTACGATACCCTCAGCTGCTATACGACCCGCCTTCTTCTGTGCTCCTGCAAGTCCCTTCTCACGAAGGAAGTCAACTGCCGCATCCA
>CAKAQP010000080.1 GCA_916720285.1 uncultured Lachnoanaerobaculum sp.
TTTGTATTTTCTAATATAATCTCTATCAAACACAGGGATAACCGCTATCTTAAGTTTTTTTTCTTCAGCTATCTTCTCTACATATTTCCATACTTTCTTATTTTCACCTAAAAAATAGCATAATAAAGTATCTGATTCAACTTCATAACTTCTATCTGAATATTCAAGCCACTCATCTGCATCTAATAATAATGTAGGATCCAATACAACTTTAGCTTCAACTCCATAATAGTCCTTTAGCATATTTACAGCTTGCTCTTCTCTTACTGAAATATACCCTATTTTGGATACCAACTTGCCAATATTTTCTCTTGTACAATCATCTCGGATACTACTGACTCCAAAACTGGGTGCATATGCTATTTTTCTTTTATCATCTTCAACAAAATCCAAAAAATATTTTGAGTTGAACTCGTTAGGTGACCATATTTGATCACTTCCACATATAAATGCATCAAATTCTTTATTTAAAGAAAAAAGCTGTGATGAGGTTTGAGTTTTATCGTGTAACACTATATACTTTTCCTCAAACCTTTTATATCGTTCTTCTTTTTTCTTATCCAATACACTTTTATACATTATACCTTTTATTTTATTGTGTATTCCATCCGCTATTCTATGTCTATCCAAGATTTTTTCTAAAAAAGTTTCTCTATCATATCCCTTTGAGTAATAATCTATACCCTCAACATAATATCCATATTTCTTAACCACTCTTTGTAAAGCAAGTGCTTGTAATGTGGTTCCATAATTTTTATGTTGATACCATGTCATTATGGCTACTCTTTTCATATCTTACTCCAATCCTACCAACGGCTCATCCCAACAATGTCCTGTATCTACACATAAAAATCCCATATTTGAAAAGTGCCTCACCAAAACTTTTCCTGCAGGACCACAAGATATAACAATACCTAAATTTGACTTATCAAATCCGTTATTATCTATTGCATTTTTTATTTGATCAATAATATCTTCAATAACTTCATATGCATTTCGATTTGGACACTTAATAAAGTATACATTCTTTTTATATTTATTTTTGAAGTAATCCGCATAAATAATATTATTATGAATAAAAATTATATTATTTCTATTTTTATCTTCTTCCCATATTCGTCCAAAAATATTGTTATTAGTTTTTTTAAATAAGAAAGCATCTCCATAAACAATTGATTGGTTAAAATATTTTAAAAAATCAGCTCTTGCCTGTGACCATGACGCTATATATTTTCTTTTCCAAAGTAACTTAAATCCTGTCACTTCAAAAAATCTCTTTGGTACCGCAACTATATAATTACAATCTTTTTGTTCTTCATAGTCTTTTTTTATATTTTTAAACTCATCAATTAACTTCTGTGAACAATCTTGATAAGAAATAGATCTACCGTTAAATATTCCAAATTCACCATCTCCAAAACGTATTAATGACTTTCCACTTTTTACAATCATATCTACTGTTTCTTCCGATGTTAGAATTCTTGCTTTTGAGCCACCAAATGATACGAAAAAGTAGTATAAAACATTTATCCAGCACCTCAGTCTTTTAAAAATACTATTCATCTTATATCCTTTTTTTATATACTCTATACCTTGACATTACTAGTCCAACCATAATAAACGGCATAACTACACAGGTTGGATTACATATCAAATACTCATCAGCACCTTGAAGCAATAAATTACCCATAAGACCGATAAAACAACCAAGTGCAACATAATCATTATTCCTTTTAAATAAAATATATGACATTTCAAATATTTTTATGTAAAACGTATATATTATAAAAGTACCTAAAATACCATATACAAACAACCCCTGGTAAAACATATTATGTCCAGATCCATCGTTTACTCCACGTCCAATAAGCTTTGATACTAATGAAAGCCTATTCAAATGGTCTTTAACACTTATAAAATACTGTATTCTCAAAAACATTCCATATGTTTTTGTAGAAAAATTTAAGGATATATATGTAAGCACTTTTGAAATAAAACTGTTACTGAATGCAAACTCCAATATTGTAAAAGCAAGTATGGTATATGATAACACTACGATATATATAGTTCTAAAAAACCATCGTATTTTATATAGTTTATCAGGCAAAAAAGTTAATATTGACATTAAAATCATTACTATTATTGCATTTCTACAGTCTGTTTTTAGCATTAGAAAAAATGCTAAAGACAAATAGATAATCGGATATATCTTCTTACTGCTTAACTTTAACCAAATAATACCAAATGAACTTCCCATATACAAAATAAACCCAAGTGTATTTACATTATAATTTTCAAGAAAGGAAGTTTTCAATTGAACATAAACAAGAATAATTGTAATAACACAACAAGGTATATACATCCTATAATTATCAGCATCTATAAAATCTAAAGTACCAATGGTTAGAGGTAATATTAACGATGTACTCACCGATATAGGATCTAAAATATTTCCTCGCACCAAACCATTTATTACAGAAATTCCAACAATTCCCAACAAAGAAATTAAATAAATTCCCTGAATTCTTTTTGAATTAACTACTAGAATACCATATGTATATACTGAGACTATTATTGAAGCAAACATAAATGAAGAAAACGAATAACCATATGAAAAAGATGCCAATAATGCATACACTATGCCTACACTGGTCAATGATACTATTCTTCCCTTTCCAAGATATAATTTACCGCCTTTAATCATAGTCCTCCTTAATTGGGTTTATAATATATGTATATACTATTTATTTCCAAATTCTCTATATCCAAAAAACATATATCTTAACCCATTTAATATACTCATATCATCCTTGTATTTGTTATAATTTTTCACTGAGAACACTATAATCATAAATAAACCAAAAATATTTCCATATAATTTACGGCTTACAGCCCCTCTATCAAAAAAATATTTTTTACTGAACCCTCTAAACCATGTGGACTCATTCATATGCAGTCTTGCTATAACTTTAGGTTCATAATAAATCTTCATTCCGGCTTTTAAACATTCAAATAAGAATATATTTTCTTCCCCCATCCTATATTTTGCACCAGATCCAAATTCTTCTGCAAATCTTATTTTATTTTTTTTTATACTATCTTTTCTTATGACAATTTCTACAGAACTCACATGTAAAGACCCTAGATAAAAAAGTCTTTTTGCTTTTCTTCCATATTTTTTAAACTCATGCTCAATTCCTTCAACTTGAAATACAATAACGTCTGCATTAGGATTCTTCTTAAATGCATCACAAATAGTATTGTTATATCCATCTACATATTCTAAATCATCATCTGCAATAACTAAATAATCTCCGCTTGCATTATCTAAAGCCATATTCCTACTTTTACTAAGTCCTATCTCATTGGAGTCAACCCATAATACATCTGCATACTCTTTGTGTATTAATCTTTTGTCCTTCCTTCCACATTGATTTATAACGACAGCAGCTGAAGCTATATTTAATTTTTCTAACCATAATGAGTCCATTCGGTTCATTGTAGATACCATTAATTGGACTTTTTTTTCTGACATCATTTATATGTGTCTCCTGTAATAATTTCTACTAATTTGTTATATGTATATCTTCTATCAAAGCATTCATTTGCACATTTTCTTGCATTTTCCCCCATCTTCCTTCTAAGTTCATTATTCACAATTAACTTTTGTATATGTTTTGCTAATGCATCAGAATCTCCGGATCTGGATGTAAATCCCATTCTGTAGTTTTTAATCAATTTAATGTACTCTAAACTGTTTTGTGTATTCAACACAGGTAAACCACTTGCAGCATAGTCTGCATGTTTATTTATAATCGATGCAACTGATTTTCCTACTATAGGATTAACCGTCATATCACATTCTTTAAGCTGAGCGCACATTGTTTCATACTTGACTCTCCCAAAGAAGTTCACATTTACTTTTTTTCTAACTGCATACTCTTTGAACTCATTCTCTTGTGGTCCGTCTCCCATAACAATAAGTCTAACATTTTCATTTTTGATTTTATTTAGTGAGTCAATAACACATTTTAAATCATATGATTTTCCTAACGTTCCACAATACGCAATCCATATCTCACCTTCTTTATGTCTTAATAAAGGCTTGGTCGAAGCATATTTATCAAATATTCCAAGATCTGTACCAAGAAATACACTTCTATATACTTTACTTTTGCTATTAACTTTTTTTACCCTATCAATATATGTCTGTGAAACAGCACAAACTTTATCAGCACTTCTGTATATTTTGTTAGCTGCTATTTTAAATGGTAAAAAAACAATATCCTTTATAATTGGTAAGTCAAAAACCATTTGGAATGCCTCAGGCCACAAATCCAACACATCTATAACAAATTTAACTCTTTTGTTTCTACAATACTTAGCAAGTTTATTAGGCGCCGTCAACGATGGAATTGCGCAATAAATTACATCAGGTGTCTTTCTTCTACACAGATATTTTTCAACGCCTCTCCCCCATATATAATGGCTATAAAATCTTTTTAAACAAACATTTTTACTATAGCCCGGTTCGTCTATTAGAGTTACTTTATATGGCATACCGGTTATGCAACTATCTCTTTGTTCTTTTGTTGCATGAAAAAAACTACTTGTAATAATTTCAACATCATTATACTTACATAGTTTTTCTGCCAAATACTTAAATCTACAATTGTATTTTTCAGAAAAATCTCCGCAAAAATTTGCAACAATTACAATGTCCATATTGTTATTTTCCTTTTTTTTACATACCAACTACTATATTAATCAAAATTCTACTCATTACAGTATAGTCTTGCCGGCAATCCTATATAAACACCTCTACAATCAATATTTTGGGTAACAACTGCACCTGCTCCTATAACACACTCAGGGTAAATATCTATATTATTGATTATAATTGCACCTGCTCCTACACAAGTGCCATGTCCTATACAAACAGTACCACAAATATGACTACCTACTGAACAGTGTACAAAATCTTCCACTCTGCAATCATGGTCAATAGATGCACAGGTATTCACAATACAGCCACTACCTATAACAGTATCTGAATTTATCACAGCGCCAGCCATTACAACAGATCCTTGACCTATGCTGACATTTTCTGCGATTATCGCATTCGGGTGAATTAAAGTAACGAGATTTTCAAGTTTATCTTGAATTCTTTTTCTGATAGCAGAATTACCTATCGCCACAAAAAAGTCATATTCTGTATATTTTTTAATATCAGATATACTTCCTACCACGTCATAATTTCCACATTTCTTTATATTTTTATTATCATCTAAAAATATAATATCCTCATAACAATTCAATTTAGCTATATCAGCCACCACTTTACCATGACCACCCGCACCTATAATAACCAACCTTCTCAATTTGATTACTTAGCCTGTAAACTCCTCCATCGTTAAAGAAGTTTCCGAACTAATCCCCTTTCTTTTCAGTATAGTAGAAATTGTTTTAAATATAATTTTCCAATCTGTTATAAAACTGATATTATCAACATAATATACATCATATTTAAATTTTTCTTCCCATGATATGGAATTTCTTCCATTGACCTGAGCATATCCTGTCAACCCAGGTCTAACTTCATGTCTTCGCGCCTGTGTATCACTATACAAATTTAAATATTTTACTAATAAAGGTCTCGGTCCGACTAATGACATATCTCCTTTTAAAATATTTAACAACTCTGGTAATTCATCCAAACTTGTAGCTCTAAGCATTTTACCAAAATCAGTTAACCGTTTTTCATCTGACAAAAGATTACCATTCTTATCTTTTTCATCTGTCATAGTTCTAAACTTATAAAGTGTAAAAATATTTCCGTTTAAACCCGGTCTGCTTTGTTTAAAAATTATAGGAGACCCAAGCTTAAATTTAATCAAAAAAGCAATACAAAACATAATAGGTGATAAAAAAAATAATGCGGTAAATGCACAAATACAGTCTTGCAATCTCTTGATATACCTCACATATAGTCCCTTTTTATTCTTTTTACCGACTCTACCATAATAACTTGTATATATTTTTTTTATCAAACATATAATTCCAAAACATATCGAAATTATCATAATAATTGTAAAAAGATTTTTTTTATTGACTTTATGTTTCATTTTACTCAAAACAACTCCTTATTACCTCAATTATCCTATCCTGCTCTTCAACAGTCATTTTATTATCACTTGGCAGGCACAGTCCTCTTTCAAATATATCCATACTTACATCCGATGCTTGCCCGGATATGTAGGTATTTGTTTTTGCCATGCCGTTTCCTTCACTTGTAATAAATGGATTCATCCTGTAAATCGGCTGCATATGCATAGGCTTCCATATCGGTCTGCCTTCAGCATTAATTGAAGCTAATGCTTCCAATATTTCTGTAGGACAACTCTTTTTAGCTTCTTTTATATAGCAAGTTTCATTCTCACTTCTTACCTGCTTACACATGGCATCTCTATCTACAAGCAGACATGATAACCAAAAATTAGGGTTTGAATTTATTTCATCAAAGGGATTCATTGATACAGGTAATCCTTTTAACCCTTCTTTATATCTCTCATAAATAGTTTTTTTCTGTGCTATATGCACATTTAAAAAAGGCAACTGTCCTCTTACAACTCCGGCAATCACATTGCTCATTCGATAGTTATATCCGAGTTCTTCATGCTGATACCATGGTGCGTTTTCTCTGGCCTGTGTTGACCATTTGCGAACTTTCTTTGAAGCTTCTTCATCATCTGTAAGTAAGCAACCTCCGCTGCTTCCGGTAATTATTTTATTTCCGTTAAATGATATGATATTGTAATCGCCAAATGTTCCTGTCTCTTTACCTATATAGCTTGCACCCATTGATTCTGCAGCATCTTCTATCAAGACAGCATTGTGCTTCTTTATAACGGAAATAAGTTCTTCCATCTTACCCGGTGTTCCATACAGATGTGCCATCACCACTATCTTTACCTCAGGATATATTTCAAATGCTTTCTCAAGCGCCTTCGGATCCATATTCCAGGTGTCATATTCAGTATCTATAAATACAGGCTCTCCTCCTTCATATACAACGGGATTTACAGTAGCTGCAAATGTCATATCTGAGCAAAAAACTTTTCTATCCTTTAAGGCTCCAACTCCGGGTTTTTGCATACCATATACCTTTAGCCCTGCCAGCTTCATTGCCATATGAAGCGCCGCGGTACCTGATGATAATGCTACTGCATGCTTAACACCTATATTTTCTGAAACCAGCTTTTCAACTTCGTCAATATTTCTCCCTACTGTCGACATCCAGTTTGTATTGTAGGCTTCTGACATATATTCAAGTTCTTTTCCATGCATGGTAGGACTGCTTAGCCACACTCTCTTATCAAATTTTTCATATATTTTATCTGTACTAAACATCTTTCCCCTCATTTCAGATTACTTATATTTATGTTACCTGATAACTCTCTCCAAACAAAAAAGCCTACAAGACCGCGCCTGTAAGCTTTTTAAGTTGATAAAATCAATTTGCCGCCTGTGGTAAGTCTTCATGATGTAATGCGTTTGCAATTTCCTTTTTGTTATCAAATAATTCACTATTTATACTGTCAACATGCGCTGTATGATATGTTGTCACTATCTCCTTTATATGTTCACGGATATTTCCGTTATTCTCTCCCATATATACGGATAATAACTTAAGCTGTTTTAAAAACTTGTCTTCATTAAAATCAAGAGGCTTACCTATACTTATCAGTTTATTCGGTGTAGTCTCGAGGCCTTCCTCGGACATAAGTCTCTCTTCATAGAGTTTCTCACCGGGGCGAAGTCCTGAGTATTCTATCTTGATATCTATATCGGGGCGCAGTCCTGAGAGTCTTATCAGATTTCTTGCCATCGTGTCTATCTTTATAGGTGTACCCATATCAAGTACAAAGATCTCACCGCCCTTTGCATAGTTACCTGCCTGCAGCACCAAGGATACAGCCTCCGATATTGTCATAAAATATCTTATAATATCAGGATGTGTAACTGTAACCGGACCGCCGGCTTCTATCTGCTTTTTAAACTTAGGTATTACGGAACCGTTGCTTCCAAGCACATTTCCAAATCTTACAGCTGCAAACTCCGTAGTTGGATTTTCTACAGCACTGTAGTACTCTTCCATACCGATGATTCTGTTATCCTTTTGCACCTGTATAGGTCTAAGCTCGCTTGCTCTTCCTTCCTTTACTTTCCTTGCAAATGTCTGGATAATCATTTCACACATTCTTTTGCTGGCTCCCATTACATTTGTGGGATTTACCGCCTTATCTGTTGAGATAAGTACAAATCTTTTACACCCGTAATGTAATGCCGCAAGTGCGGTATTGTATGTTCCCATTACATTGTTTTTTATAGCCTCACAAGGGCTGTCTTCCATAAGCGGAACATGCTTGTGTGCCGCTGCATGATATACCACATCAGGTTTGAATGTTGCAAATACCTGTTCAAGTTTCTTTAAATCTCTTACAGATCCTATTATTGTATCGAGATTCAGCTTCGGATAGTTCATCAACAGTTCCTGCTCAATCTCATAGGCATTGTTCTCATAAATATCAAATATTATAAGATGCTTTGGTGAGTGTGCCGCAATCTGCCTGCAAAGCTCACTTCCTATTGAACCGCCTCCGCCTGTTACCATGATAGTCTTACCGTTTAGATAGTTGAATATCTCATCAAGATCCACTTTTATAGGCGCTCTTCCAAGCAAGTCTTCAATGTTAACGTCTTTTAGATCTTTAACGGCAACTTTACCGTTTGCAAGCTGACACATTCCGGGTAAATTTTTCAGTATACAGCCTGATTCCTTACAGATATTTAATATCTTACTGAGTTCCTCAGGACTGCTTCCGGGTATTGCCACGTATATTTTATCTATTCTGTAATGCACTACATTGTCAAGTATTCGGCTTCTTCCGCCTACTATCGGTATATTGTCAACCGTTCTTCCCCATTTTGACTTGTCATCATCTATAAAGCAAATCACACTGTCATTATAGTCAACCGATCTTTTGATATCTCTTAAAAGCAATCTTCCCGCATTTCCTGCACCTACTATCATCACTCTTGACATATCTTTTTGTGATTTTCTGACATTTTCTCTGTCTGAACGCAGTAAAAGCACAAATCTATAGGAAAAGCGACTTCCAAGAACTGCCAAAAACTGTATAAGAATTCCAAATAAATAGTAAGCTATCGGCATTCTTTCAAACATCAGTGTAATAAGTAAAGTATGTAAAAATCCTGTTATAATGCTTGCATACATTACATGTTTTAATTCTGTATAGCTTGCAAACTGCCAAATGCTTCTGTATAGCTTCAAAGCAATAAAAGTTATCAAGGTTATGAGGGTATATATCGGAACAAATTTTGACCACGCCAATATATATTTACCCTCAATATGTGAAAATTGTAAATCAAAGCGTAGCCATAGTCCTATAAGATATGACAAATTTACCGCAATCATATCATAGATAGCCAGCATTACAGCCGCACCATGTAAGTATTTTAGTTTAACGTCATGTTCTTGCATTTTTCCCCATTGCCTCAATTTTAAAATTTTTTATTTGTAAATCACGCAAACTGTTGATGAGCCGTTCAGCAAAACATCTATAGTCTTTGCCTGATAATTTATTCCTATTACCTGTACAGGTGACCATGTACCTGTAATATTGGCATAGGCAAGTACCTTTATATCCTTACCCTCCACTATGTTGGGTACATATATGGTTACTTTTGTCTGAATATCGGCAATCTTGCCGTTTGCGTCTGTAGTAAGTATCGCAATAGTTTTATCCAAAGCTTTATATTCCGCATAGTCTTTTAAAGCTGTTGCATCATTTATATTTCCGCCTTGGTTCAAGCTGTTTATACTTGCAACTGTTTTTTCAGGAAGTCCTGTGGTTTCGCTTCCTGCTGCAGGTGTTGTGGCATGACCGTTCTCAAGTGCGGCTACAAAACGGATTGCAGTAGATGCTACCTGTGTATTTGTTGCCGAGCTTTGAGTATTTGTTTGGTTATTTGTTTGAGTACTTGTGCTCGAGCTTGAATGTGAACCTGTTACTCCTCTGCGAACGTTGCCACCTCCGCCGCCTCCGCTTCCGCCTGAACTTCCGCCGCCGCTTCTTCTGTGGCTGCCGCCGCCTCCGCCTCCGCCGCCGCCACCTCTTCTGTGGCTACCTGAACTTGATCCGCTTCCTCCCTGTATACTGGAAGCGCCGAATGCTCCGCCTGCCATTGAAACAGCCAATATGCATGCCAACACTGCTATACCCTTTTTCTTCATATC
>CAKAQP010000081.1 GCA_916720285.1 uncultured Lachnoanaerobaculum sp.
CTGTATTAATTATAATTATAATAAAAAAAGATACCGGATTGCATACAAAACACCTAATCGCAATCCTGAAACGGGAGTTTCTTATGGCGTTTTTGGATCATTATAGGGCCACTAAAACATTAACCTATAATCAGAGATTTCTGCTCATCTCTACTGTACCTATTTATTTTATGGTTTTTGCATTGATTTTTTCCCCGATAGATGAAATCTTACCGGGGCTGTGGCAAATAATCATACAACCCGATCTTCTGATTACAGATTATATCGTGGTAGGCGGAATAGGTGCAGCGTTTTTTAATGCAGGATCGCTTACCCTTATTTTACTTTTCCTTTTACACCATTTTAAGGTCGAGTTTGACAGACATATTGTAGTGAGTTCCTACCTTATTTTCGGTTTCTCACTCTTTGGAAAGAACGTGGTAAATATATGGCTGATACTCTTCGGCTTCTTTATTTATTCCAAACTTCATGGATATTCACTTAAGAAATATATCTATTACGGCTTATACGGAACCAGCCTTTCACCTGCAATTACTTTGGTAATGCAGACCTTGCATAGTAATCCTGTAATTGAGATCATTATTGCAAGTATTACAGGGCTACTTATAGGTTATGTATTGCTTCCTATATCCATTCATGTAAAGTCCGCACATAAGGGATATTCACTTTACAATGTAGGATTTTCATCCGGTATTATAGCTACCGTGCTTGTATCCATATTTCGCTCTTTCGGTATTGATATTGAAACAAGACTTATTTGGGATGAATCACATACTCCGCTTTTTGCGGTCGCATTATTTGTACTGTTCTCATACATGATTATACTTGCAATAATACTTGACGGTAAAAAGTTGATTCCTTCATACTTTAATCTTTTAAAGGAAACCGGAGTACATGGAACTTATAACCACGAATATTCAGATGCTGTATATATCTTTAATATGGCTGCAAACGGAATAATCGCTACTTTATTTGTTTTACTTACTAAGGGAGATCTAAATGGACCGACTATCGGATCTATATTTACAATTGTAGGATTTTCTCCTGCAGGTAAGCATATGAGAAATATCCTACCTGTAATGGTGGGTGTGTGCTTCTCGGCATTCTTAAAACAATGGTATATCAATGATCCGGCACCTACACTTACCCTCCTTCTTTCCACCACTCTGGCACCTATTGCAGGAGAGTTCGGTATTATAGCAGGGCTTATAGCAGGTTTTATACATTCCTCAGTAGCTTTAAATGTAGGTATTGTTTATAAGGGATTGAATCTTTACAATAACGGCTTTGCAGGCGGTATCGTAGCTATTTTCATGGTTCCGGTCATAGAGTCGATTATCGAAAAAAGAAAAAATGATAAAGAAAAAAAATTAAATAAATCGTAGTTATTAAGTATAGGCTTTAGTTTATAATAAATTTATTATAAATTAAAAGCCTATAAATTTTAAACAGGAGTAAATAGTATGGAAAATATAACTGATGATATGATTCAAAATCTTTCACCATGGAATGACGGTATAAAGCCCGGTGACATTGCAAAAACTGTAAAAGAATCCGCATGTGAGCAGGCTTATCAAGTCAGTCCGAGATATTTAAATGCTGCAGGCAGACTCTTTGGAGGAGATTTGCTCTCATGGATAGATCTTACAGGCGCTCTTGCCGCAAAGAGACATTGCAATATGCCTGTTTCCACTGTTGCCATTGACAATATACATTTTGCCAAACCCTTGCATCTTGGTGATATTGCCATTCTCATTTCAAATGTAACCCATGTTGGAAACAGTACTATGGAAGTCAGAGTAAACAGCTATGTTGAGGACCTTGCCACCGGTCACAGATCTCTTGTAAATACGGCATATCTGGTATATGTAGCATTAAAAGATGAAAAACCGTCAAGAGTACCGAGACTTATACCTGAAACCGATATAGAAAAACGTGAATGGTTTGCAGGTGAAAAAAGAAACGAAATAAGAAAGTCCCGCAGAAAAGAGGGAATATAATGCAAAATTATATAAGAAGTGTCGGTTTTTCAATGTATAAAAAGAAGGCGGAAGTCAGGGAACTGCTTGATAAGATTCAGAGAGAAAATATAGCCTCTGCAAAGATTATAGTCACTACTGAAAAAGAAAGACTATGGGAGATACGAAAGAGTATCTCTCCTTCACTTGGACTTTGTATATTCGGTTATCTTGAGAATCTGGGTATCTTTGTCAGAGAAGGTTATTTTCCATATATCAAAGATACTGCCGTCAGTTCTACTGCAAAATGCAGCATTGAAAGACATATCGACAGTATTGTTTATTCAGGTATGATTGATGATAACAGACTTGGTATGTCTTTGATATTCAGACTTTCAAACAGCTTTGACTATCTGAACAATATAAGTACAAGAATAAAGTCAACTGTCCTTTACGGATTCTGCGCAGACGGAAAAATCTTGTTGCCGATAAAAAAGACCTTGGCACAGATGGAAGTCTCAAAGCAGAAACTTATGAACAGAAATATACTTATAGAAGCGGCAAAACTGGGGGATGAAGCCGCTATAGATACCTTATCCACCGATGATTTAATCACATACACCACTTTAAACACAAGAATACAAAATGAAGACCTATACAGTATAGTGGATACTCTCTTTATGCCTTTCGGTATGGAAACCGATATGTACAGTATTATAGGCAATATTTTAGATATAAGTCAGGAAGAAAATTCCATTACCGGAGAAAGCGTTTTACTTCTTAAAATAGAATCAAGTGATATTATATTTACAGTAGCTATAAAAAAGGATGATTTACAGGGTGAAGCCCGAATAGGACGACGTTTTAAAGGCAATGTATGGCTGCATGGTAAAATAAATATTTAAATAAAAAGGACTCCCTCGGGAGTCCCTTTTTTATACGCAGGTATTATAGATTACCTAGTATCCAAAGATACATCACTGTATAACCGATATAATACCCTTTGTTTTATTTTAAATTACTCGATGATAGATGCAACTCTACCTGAACCTACTGTTCTACCACCCTCACGGATAGCGAATCTAAGACCCTGCTCACAAGCAACAGGATGGATAAGCTCGATAGTCATCTCTACGTTGTCACCAGGCATGCACATTTCTGTACCTGCAGGAAGGTTACAAACACCTGTAATATCTGTTGTTCTGAAGTAGAACTGTGGACGATAGTTGTTGAAGAATGGTGTATGACGTCCACCCTCGTCCTTTGTAAGAACGTAAACCTGAGCTGTAAACTTCTTATGGCATGTTACTGAACCCGGCTTAGCAAGAACCTGACCTCTCTCGATCTCTGTTCTCTGAACACCTCTAAGAAGTGCACCGATGTTATCTCCGGCCTGAGCCTGATCAAGAAGCTTTCTGAACATCTCGATACCTGTAACAACTGTTGACTTCTTATCCTCATGGATACCAAGAATCTCTACTGTATCGTTAAGGTTAAGTGTACCTCTCTCTACTCTACCTGTAGCAACTGTACCACGACCTGTGATTGTAAATACGTCCTCAACAGGCATAAGGAATGGCTTATCTGTCTCTCTCTCAGGATCAGGAATGTAGCTGTCAACAGCATCCATAAGATCCATGATCTTGTCACCCCAAGGTCCCATCGGATCCTCAAGAGCCTTAAGAGCTGAACCCTGAATAATAGGTGTATCATCGCCAGGGAACTCATACTCGTTAAGAAGGTCTCTGATCTCCATCTCTACAAGCTCAAGAAGCTCCTCATCATCAACCATATCACACTTGTTCATGAATACAACGATATATGGAACACCTACCTGTCTTGAAAGAAGGATATGCTCTCTTGTCTGAGCCATAACACCGTCTGTAGCGGCAACTACAAGGATAGCTCCGTCCATCTGTGCAGCACCTGTGATCATGTTCTTTACATAGTCAGCGTGTCCAGGACAGTCAACGTGTGCATAATGTCTCTTAGCTGTCTCATACTCGATATGAGATGTTGAAATTGTGATACCTCTCTCTTTCTCCTCAGGAGCCTTGTCGATCTTATCGAAATCAACGATCTTGTTTGTATCTGAAGGGAATCTTGTTGCAAGAACCTTAGAGATAGCTGCTGTAAGAGTTGTCTTACCGTGATCTACGTGTCCGATTGTACCAATGTTAGCATGAGGCTTTGTTCTATCAAATTTTGACTTTGCCATTGTTAATTCCTCCTTGAATTAAACCTAAAATTAATAGTAAATTTTGTTATATTATATAGTATCAGCCGAAATTTATCAAGTTAATAAACTTTATCGACTCGGCTTTTTAAGATTTCTTATCATTAAGAACTTTTTCTTGAACAGACTTTGGAACCTGCTCATATTTTTCAAAGAACATAGAGTAGTTTCCACGACCCTGAGTTCTTGAACGAAGGTCTGTTGAGTAACCGAACATCTCTGAAAGCGGAACATATGCATTTACCTGCTTACCGCTTGGGATATCCTCCATACCCTCTATACGACCTCTTCTTGAGTTGATATCACCGATAACATCACCCATATACTCCTCAGGCATTGTTACTTCCACCTTCATGATAGGCTCAAGAAGTACAGCACCTGCCTTGCTCATAGCATCCTTAAATGCCATAGAACCTGCTATATGGAATGCCATTTCTGATGAATCGACTTCATGGTATGAACCGTCATATACATTTGCATGTACACCGAGCACAGGGAATCCTCCAAGGATACCTGACTTTGTAGCCTCCTCGATACCTTCGCCGACTGCAGGTATATATTCCTTAGGAATAGCACCACCGACAACGGTTGATTCGAACTTGAATGTCTCTTCTCCGTTCGGATCCATCGGTTCAAACTTAACTTTACAGTGACCGTACTGACCACGTCCACCTGACTGTCTTGCATACTTGGAATCAACGTCAACAGCCTTAGTAAATGTTTCCTTATAAGCAACCTGTGGTGCACCTACATTTGCTTCTACATTAAACTCTCTAAGAAGTCTGTCTACGATAATCTCAAGGTGAAGCTCACCCATACCTGATATAATGGTCTGTCCTGTTTCAGTATCTGTCTTAACTCTGAATGTAGGATCTTCCTCAGCCAGCTTAGCAAGTGCATCAATCATCTTTGCCTGACCTGCCTTTGTCTTAGGCTCGATAGCGATATCGATAACCGGCTCAGGGAATTCCATTGACTCGAGTATTACAGGATGCTGTTCGTCACAGATTGTATCACCTGTTGTTGTAAGCTTAAATCCTACAGCAGCTGCGATATCTCCTGAATAAACCTTGTCAATTTCCGTTCTCTTGTTTGCATGCATCTGAAGGATACGACCGACTCTCTCCTTCTTACCCTTTGTAGCGTTGAGTACATATGAACCACCGTTAAGTGTTCCTGAGTAAACTCTGAAATATGCCAACTTTCCTACGAAAGGATCTGTCATAATCTTAAATGCCAAAGCTGAGAAAGGCTCATCATCTGATGAATGTCTCTCAATTTCATTACCGTCAAGGTCAACACCCTTAATTGCAGGGATGTCTGTCGGTGCAGGCATGAATTCAACTATAGCATCAATAAGCTTCTGAATACCTTTGTTACGATAAGCTGTACCGCAACATACAGGGATTGCTCTGTTCTCACAAGTTCCCTTTCTGAGTGCAGCCTTAAGCTGTTCTACTGAAGGCTCCTCACCCTCAAGGTACATCATAGTAAGTTCGTCATCCAGCTCACAAATCTTTTCAACAAGTTCCCCATGGTATAACTCAGCTTCGTCTTTTACCTCATCCGGTATATCAACGATAGATATGTCATCACCCTTGTCGTCATTGTAAATATAAGCTTTCATTTCGAAAAGATCTACAATTCCCTTGAAATCATCTTCTTTTCCGATAGGAATCTGAAGCATGATTGTATTTTTACCAAGTCTTGTGTGGATCTGCTCTACCGCCCCGAAGAAATCAGCTCCCATAACGTCCATCTTATTGATGAATGCCATTCTTGGTACATGATATGTATCCGCCTGTCTCCAAACATTTTCAGACTGAGGCTCTACACCTTCTTTTGCAGAGAATACACCTACCGCACCGTCAAGTACACGAAGTGATCTCTCTACCTCTACTGTAAAGTCAACGTGTCCCGGAGTATCGATAATATTTATACGATTTTCCTTCTCACCCGGCTTTACTTTGTTAAATTCCTGTAATGTCCAGTGGCAAGTTGTAGCAGCTGAAGTAATTGTAATACCTCTCTCTGCTTCCTGCTCCATCCAGTCCATTGTAGCAGTACCCTCATGGGTATCACCGATCTTATAATTTACACCAGTATAATATAGGATACGCTCAGTAAGTGTGGTTTTACCGGCATCTATATGAGCCATGATACCAATATTTCTGGTTCTCTCTAAAGGATATTCTCTTCCAGCCAATTGGTTTCCTCCTATTAGAATCTATAATGAGCAAATGCCTTATTAGCCTCTGCCATCTTATGCATATCTTCTTTTCTCTTCACTGCAGCACCTGTGTTGTTTGCTGCATCCATTATCTCATTTGCAAGACGATCGATCTGTGTCTTCTCGCCTCTTTTTCTTGAAAAGAATGTAAGCCATCTAAGAGCAAGAGCTTGTCTTCTCTCAGGTCTTACCTCGATAGGAACCTGATATGTAGCTCCACCGATTCTTCTCGCTTTTACCTCAAGTACAGGCATGATGTTGTTCATAGCTTCCTCGAAAACCTCTACAGGATCCTTTCCTGTCTTATCGGAAACCTTGTCAAATGCTCCGTACACAATCTTCTGTGCAACACCCTTTTTACCGTCTAACATGATGGTATTTACAAGCTTTGTAACTACCTTGTTATTGTATAAAGGATCTGCTAATACATCTCTTTTTAGTGTATGTCCTTTACGTGGCACGTTTCTTCCCTCCTTAATATTTAATTAGATCTCAGGTACTCGCTTTTTGCGTCCTCGTGCCTATATTTTTTGCAACCAACAAAAAATCGGCACTATCTAATTTGAAAGCTTTGCTTTCTTTTTAAAGACTAGCTTTTTTCTTATTTCTTATCTTTTGGTCTCTTAGCACCGTACTTTGAACGGGCCTGTTTTCTGTTAGCGACACCTGCAGTATCTAAAGTACCACGAATAATATGGTATCTTGTACCGGGCAAGTCCTTTACTCTACCTCCACGGATAAGCACAACGCTATGCTCCTGAAGGTTATGTCCCTCTCCCGGGATATAGCTTGTTACTTCGATTCCGTTAGAAAGACGAACTCTGGCAATCTTACGAAGCGCTGAGTTAGGCTTCTTAGGTGTTGCAGTCTTAACAGCTGTACAAACTCCTCTTTTCTGTGGTGAAGAGATATCGGTTGACTTCTTATGAAGTGAGTTGAATCCCTTCTGAAGAGCAGGAGCTGTAGACTTTTTAACTGAAGTCTGTCTGCCTTTTCTAACTAACTGGTTAAATGTTGGCATTCCTTTTTCCTCCTTTTTTATTGGTTGCTTTACATTTTTGTTTTAGTGAACATCATCGCCTATTCACTATATGTGCAAATATCATCGCCTACTTACACAGTATTTAATTCTACTAAAATAAATCTATATTGTCAATTGTATTTAACATTGATAAATATAACTATTTTCTTACAATGTAACAATAAGTCCCGACCTTTCAGTCGGGACTTATTAAAAGATTTAGTCTTCCTTATTCTTTACTTTTATAAAAGCCATCAAAGATAATGTAAGCATCAACAAATAGATATATGTATCCGCTCTGTCCTCTGTTTTTGGTACAGGTAACTTTTCTCTTCCTACCACACTTCCCTGGGCAACAACTTGTCTGTCTACAGTTGCAGGCTGTGTTGTTGGAGTTTCTACAGGTATCGGGGCAACGATATCTTTCTTTACTCCTGAATCTATAAGCTGTACCACTCTTTCTGCTCTTATATTTGTATTTGAGCTTCCTCCGCTACTTGAACCTCCTCTGCTTGAGTTGGATCTTGTTGCTATTGACGGTGTTGCTCTGTTCGGTCTTATTGTGTAATCATTGTTTCTGTCTCCCGGTATTGTTACATTGCTTGGGGTTGCAGGTATCAATGGGTTCGGTATTATGATCACACTTGGATCCTTTAAGTATACATAGGTTACTTCCTGATCATTTACTCTGAAGATTCCGTCTGTATCTCCTTCCGATCTTAAGAAGTGATAGCCGTTTATCTCTATTGCACTTGTACTGTATGCTAATCCCAGCTTTCTGCTTCCGTTTAATACATCATCTGCACTTAAGCTTCTTCCTGCAGGATCTACATAATGAATTGTTACATTTCCTGCATTCTTTCTTCTATATACATACACTACTGTCTGCTCATCTTCAATAAATACTCCGTTTGCATTTACAGGCATACTTATCAGATCAAGGTTTTCTATTCTCTCTACATCTGTTGTATAGTTAAGACCCAGCTTTCCTGCTCCGTCTATTACCTTTGGTGCCACCAAGTCTTCTCCGCTTTCCTCATCCACATAGAATACTTTAACGTTTCCTCCGTTCTTTCTTCTATATGTATAAGTTACTGTCTGCGGACTTGATGTTATTACTCCGCTTGCATTTGCAGGCATACTTATAAGGTCATAGTGAGCTATTGTCTTTGCTGTTGTTGTATATGGGAGGCCTGCATTTTCAACCCCTGATATACTTTCACTGCTTGCAATCTCTACTCCCGCCTCATCTACATATACGGCTTTTACTTCTCCTCCATCTTTTCTCTTATATACATAAGTTACATTTTGGCTTGAAGTTGTATATACTCCGTTTGCATTTGTCGGTAGGCTAAATATCTCATAATCCGGTATTGTAGCCATACTTGTGCTGTAGGCAAGACCAAGCTTTCTGCTTCCGTCAAGTACTTCATTTCCTATAAGATCACTTCCGTCATACTTTGATATATGATGGACCGTTACATCTCCGGCATTCTTTCTTGCATACTCATAGTTTACTGTCTGAGCTCCTACACTAAACACTCCTGTTGCATTTGCAGGTACTGTTATAAGATCGTATAGATTTATGTTTTCACTGTTTGTACTGTATGGTAAGCCAAGCTTTCTTGTTCCGTTAAGTATTGTAGAGGCATATAATACATTACCTGTTCCGAACTCTATATGATTTACCGTCACATCTGCTGCATCTCTTCTTCTGTATACATATGATACTGTTACATTTGTATTTGAGAATGTTCCTGACTTATTTGCAGGTAAGGCTACCAAGTCATAGTCCGCAAAGCTCTTTACATCCGTATCATATGGGAGGCCAAGCATTCCGTCTCCGCTTTGTCCTACAGGAGCATGTAGCGCGCTTCCGTCCGCTTCGTCGGTATATGTTGCTATTACATTTCCCGCATTCTCTCTCTGATATCTATAGGTTACTACTATCTCTGCTCCTGAACTGTATGTTCCTGTTGCATTTGCAGGCATACCGCCAACAAGCTCATAGTTTGGCAAATCTGTGGCTGTCTTTGCCGCTGTTGTATATGTAAGTCCAAGCTTTCCTGTTCCGCTTAATACTTCATCAGGCGCAAGGCTTGCTCCTGTTATTGCATTTATATGCTTTACTCTTACATTTGCTGCATCCTGTCTCTTGTACTTATACTCTACCAATACCGGAGTTGTAGTAAATGTTCCACTCTTGTTTGTAGGTACTGCGATTAGATCATAGTTTGCAAAGCTCTTCTGATCTGTATCATAAGGTAATCCAAGCTTATTTGTTCCTGACTGTACTACAGGGGCATGAAGTACATCACCTGTTATATCGTCTACATAGGTTGCCGTTACATCACCTGCATCCTGTCTCTTATAAAGATATATTATCTCTACAGGGGTTGCCTGCTCTATATAGCTTCCTGTTACCGACGCCGGAATTCCTGCTACAAGTTCATAGTTTGGAAGTTCGGCCGCTGTCCTTGACCTTGTTGTATACGGAAGCCCGAGTTTTCCTGTTCCGTCTAATACCTCATCAGGATGAAGTACTGCGTTTGTTCCCTGCTCCAGATGCTTTACTATCACATTTGCAGCATTCTTTCTTCTATATACATAGGTTACTGTCTGCTCTGTTGTAGTAAATGTTCCTGTCGCATTTGCAGGATTTGCTGTTAACTCATAGTTTGCTACCGTTTTTGCTACTGTAGTATATGGGAGGCCAAGCTTTCCTGCTCCGTTTTGTGTCTCTTCACTTGCAAGTACCGTATTTGTT
>CAKAQP010000082.1 GCA_916720285.1 uncultured Lachnoanaerobaculum sp.
GGAGAAGCTTTACACACTGGGTAGGCGGTATGGGTGTTATAGTATTATTGCTTGCAATACTTCCGATGGCGGGCGGCTACAATATGCACCTTATGAAGGCGGAGAGCCCGGGTCCTGTAGTAGGAAAGCTTGTACCGAGGCTTAGAGATACCGCAAAGATTTTGTATCTTATTTATCTTGTAATGACCGTTATAGAGTTTGTTATATTGGTAATTATAAAGATGCCTGTATTCGATGCACTCTGTATCACATTCGGTACCGCAGGTACCGGCGGTTTCGGTATAAGGGCGGACAGCCTTGGAAGTTATTCCTATGCGATACAGGTTGTGGTAACTGTCTTTATGATACTTTTCGGTGTTAACTTTAATGCTTACTTCTTACTGCTTGGAAAGCATAAAAAAGATGCCTTCAAGATAGAAGAGGTGAGATGGTATTTCGGAATAATCTTAGCCGCAATCATTATAATAACAATAAATATCAGAGGCTATTTTGATAATATTTTGATAGCATTAAACCATGCCGCATTCCAGGTAGGCTCGATTATTACAACCACAGGATATTCAACCACAGATTTTGATTTGTGGCCGCAGCTTTCAAGAAATGTAATAATTTTCCTTATGATGTGCGGTGCCTGTGCAGGAAGTACAGGTGGTGGAATTAAGGTTTCAAGAATTATAGTTATGTTAAAATCGGTATTCCAGGAGATAGGTTACTATATTCACCCAAGAGGTGTAAAAACTATAAAAATGGACGGTAAGGTACTTGAAAAGCCGGTACTTACCAGTATAAGAGTATTTATGCTCACATACATCATGATATATGTAATATCAATGTTTTTACTCTCACTCAATAATTTTGACTTTGAAACCAATTTTACAGCCGTGGCGGCTACATTCAACAATATAGGTCCGGGACTTGCAAAGGTGGGACCTATGGCAAACTTCAATATATATTCATATTTTTCAAAGCTGGTGCTCACATTTGATATGTTGGCGGGAAGACTTGAGTTATATCCGATGCTTCTTTTATTCAGCCCGGGAGTATGGAGAATAGGAAAAGATAAATAAATTTATTTTTAAAGCACTTGCAAAATCTTTGCAGGTGCTTTATAATTCCTACTAATATGATAGGAAAGAGGAAATAAAGATACGATGATTGAACTGAAAAATGTTACAAAGACTTTCAGTGCAGGAAGCGATACGGTTCATGCTGTGAAAGATGTATCTTTAGTGATAGAAAAGGGAGAGATATTCGGAATCATAGGATTTTCCGGTGCAGGAAAATCCACACTTGTAAGATGCATAAATCTTTTGGAAAGACCGAACTCGGGTAAAGTATTTGTAGACGACAAGGATCTTACAGCCCTTTCAGCTAGAGATTTAAGAAAAGCAAGAAAAAAAATCGGAATGATTTTCCAGCACTTTAATTTGATGCCTTCAAGAACGGTGGCTGATAATGTAGAATATTCACTTTTTGGAAGCGGACTTACAAAAGCTCAAAAAAAGGCTAAGGTTAGAGAACTCTTGGCACTTGTAGATATAGCGGATAAAGAGAATTCATATCCGAGTCAGCTCTCAGGAGGTCAAAAGCAAAGAGTGGCGATAGCCAGGGCTCTTGCAAACGATCCTAAGGTGCTTTTATGTGATGAGGCCACTTCGGCACTGGACCCTCAGACCACAGCGTCCATTTTGGAACTTTTGCAAAGTCTTAATAAAAAGCTTGGAATCACAATAGTGGTCATTACACATGAGATGGCTGTTGTAAAGCAGATATGTGACAGAGTGGCGGTAATGGAAAACGGTAATGTGGTGGAAGAAGGGGATGTATTCTCAATATTTGCAAACCCTAAACATCAGATTACAAAGGACTTTATAAAGACCACTTCTAATCTTCAAAAGATAGAGGGGCTAATAGCATCAGGTTCTGATGTGGTTAAGTTAAGTCCGGGAGAAGTTATACTTAGACTCAGTTATAAGAAAGCCAATACTTCGGAGGCTCTGATTTCAGAAGTTTCCAGAAAGTTTAATATAAATCTTAATATAATATATGCGGATGTGGAAATAGTAAAAGGAGCACCTATAGGCGGAACCGTGGCGATAGTCAGTGGAGAAAAGACAGATATAGATGCGGCTATTAAGCATTTGCATAATAAGGAAGTAGGAGTGGAGGTGATAAAGGATGAAAGAATTTTTACACATTCTCTTACCAAACATATCGGCTAAACCGAATGAACTTATCGAAGCTACTTTACAAACTTTGAATATGATGGTATTATCAGGTGCAATTTCACTTTTATTCGGTCTTATATTCGGAGTTATGATAGTTGTGACCGCGCCGAAGGGGATACTTAAGAATGCGTTTATCTATAATATTTTAGATAAGCTTATCAATGTATTCAGATCCATACCTTTTGTAATACTTCTTGCGGCTCTTATACCTTTTACAAGAATGGTGGTAGGAACTGCAATAGGAACAAAGGGAGCTATACTTCCGCTGGTATTCGGTACGGTACCTTTCTTTACAAGACAGATTGAAAGTGCATTGCATGAAGTGGACAACGGTCTTATAGAGGCTGCACAGAGCATGGGTTCATCACCTATAGAGATTATTTTCAGAGTGTATTTAAGAGAAAGTATGACCGGTATTATCAGAGGTGTACAGATTACATTTATATCACTTTTGGGGCTTACAGCGATGGCCGGAGCTATAGGCGGTGGCGGTCTGGGAGATTTTGCCATAAGATACGGACATCAAAGAAATCAGACTGATGTAACATATGTAACGGTAATCATTATACTTGTAATGGTAAGCTTGATACAGGGCGTTGGAAACAGAGCAATAAAGAAAAACACACATTAACAGGATTTTATACAGTGGTTTGATTATATTCGGATCACTGATAAAATATATATAATCATAAGGAGGTTTATTATTATGAGAAAATTAAGTAAATTATTGGCAGTAGGCGCTATTTTAACTTTGGGACTTACTGCATGCGGTTCAAGTCAGAAGGCGGATACAAGTGCGGAGAGCACAAAAGCGGATGCAAGCAGTGCGTCGGAAGAAAGCACTAAAGCAGGAGAGAGCAAAAAGGCTGAGGGCGATACAACAATCAAAATCGGTGTTGTAGGTGAGAACAATGAGCAGTGGACTCCGGTAATAGATGCTATGGCAAAAGAAGGTATCACTGTAGAGCTTGTAAAGTTTGCAGACTATTCATTGCCGAACAGAGCTTTAAATGACGGAGAGATTGATTTAAACGCTTTCCAGCACAAGGCATATCTTGCAAATGATATAAAGGATAACGGATATAAGATTGAGGCCATCGGTGATACAATCGTTGCACCTCTTGGAGTATATTCAAAGAAGATTGCAGATCTTTCAGAGTTAAAGGACGGCGATACAATTGCAATCCCAAGTGATGCTACAAACGGAGGTAGAGCTTTAAAGGTACTTGAGAGCGCAGGAGTTATCAAAGTAAATCCTGATGCTGGATATACACCTACACTTAGCGATATTACGGAGAATCCTAAGAATATCAAGTTCACAGAAGTAGAGGCTGCAAATACACCAAGCCTTTTACCTGATGTAGCTGCTGCAGTAATCAACGGCGGACATGCTGTAGACAACGGTTTAAATCCTGAGAACGATTCTATCTTCCTTGAGAAGGTACAGGAAGGAACAGACAATCCGTATGTAAATGTTATTGTTGCAAGAAGTGAAGACAAGGACAATGAGAATTACAAAAAGATTGTAAAGGCATACCAAAGTGATGATGTGAAGAAAGTTATTGAAGACGTATATAAGGGTGCTTATTTACCTGCATGGAAATAATTTTCTCTAAGAAATAAATAAGAGCTGTCGTATATTTCAAAAGTCGGAATATACGGCGGCTTTTTTTATAAGAGTACAGGCTTGTGGGAAGAGTTCATATATTGTTCATATCTAATTCAAAAACCTTTTACATAAAAAACAAACTTTAGCCACTTTTGTTTTCTATAATACAAAACATAGACGAGAGATAGCGAGTCTATAAAAATAAAAGATTTTTTTCATAATACTCGAGCCGATACATTTCGGCTCTCCTCCCAAAAAATACAAGCCGACATAAGATGTCGGCTTTTTTATTATATTTATTGACATTTATTGCTTTAAAATATAAACTTGCTTGATAGTAAAAAATAACGAGAGGATAGATTTATCTAATAATATATGGATCAGTTTGCAAGAACTCAGCTTTTACTTGGTAAAAAAGCTATGGAAAAATTAAAAAATTCAAGAGTGGCGATATTTGGAGTAGGCGGTGTAGGAGGCTACAGTGTCGAGGCACTTGCCAGATCGGGCGTAGGAGCTATCGATTTGATAGATGACGACAAGGTGTGTCTTACAAATATAAACAGGCAGATAATTGCGGATGTAAAAAGTATAGGAAAATACAAAGTTGATGTTGCAAAAGAGAGGATACTAAGTATAAACCCTAAATGCAAAGTAACTACACATCAGTGCTTTTACCTGCCTGAAAATGCCGAAGACTTTGACTTTTCACAGTATGACTATGTAATAGACGCCGTGGATACAGTGACTGCAAAAATAAATCTTGTAATGCAGGCAAATGAAAGTAATGTAAAGATAATAAGCAGTATGGGTGCCGGAAATAAGCTCGATCCTACAGGCTTTATTGTGAGTGATATATATAAGACCAGTGTATGTCCTCTTGCAAAGGTTATGAGGCGTGAACTTAAGAAAAGAAACATAAAGAAGCTTAAAGTGGTATATTCAAAAGAAGCAGCTATAGTTCCGTTTGAGGATGAAAGTATAAGCTGCAGTTCTCATTGTGTATGTCCTCCGGGTACCGAGAGAAAATGTACGGACAGAAGATCGATTCCCGGTTCCGTTGCTTTTGTTCCTTCTGTGGTAGGACTGATAATAGCCGGAGAAGTAATTAAGGACTTGATAAAGGATGTTACAGAATAAATATTATCAATTAAATAATATATTGAGAGGGAAATATGATTGAAACAATTACGAAGTTGAACGCGGCTTTAAGCGGGTTCATATGGGGTGTGCCGGCAATGATAGCGCTTATGGGCGTAGGTATATATCTGAGTATCAGAACAGGATTTTTACAGATAAGAAAATTCGGATATATAATGAAGACCACTGTAGGCAGAATCTTCAGGAAAAGAGATATAGCAGACGGTGCACTTTCACCTTTCCAAGCCGCTACTACGGCACTTGCGGCCACAGTGGGAACAGGAAATATTGCAGGTGTTGCAGGTGCCATATCAATAGGTGGTCCGGGAAGTGTATTCTGGATGTGGATATCGGCAATACTTGGAATGTGTACCAAATTTGCAGAGGTTACTCTTGCCGTATATTTCAGAAAAACAAATAAGCATGGAGATCTTGTAGGAGGACCGATGTATTATATTCAAAACGGTCTTTCAAAAAGATGGCTGTTTTTGGCTTACCTTTTTGCGACATTCGGTACACTTACGGTATTCGGAACAGGAAATGCCACTCAGGTAAATACTATTACGGCAGCTATAAATGTAGCACTTGAAGGGTATGGAATAGTAAAACCGGGTGGACATGAGATGATAAACTTGGTTATAGGAATCATTGTAACTATACTTGTAGGAATGGTTTTACTCGGAGGTATAAAAAGAATTGGATCGGTGACTGAAAAGCTTGTACCTTTTATGGCGCTTATATATGTAATATTGGCACTTGGAGTTGTTATTTTAAATATAAACAGAGTACCTGAGGTCTTTGGAAGTATTATATATGGAGCATTCAATCCAAGAGCGGTCACCGGAGGTATTATAGGAAGCTTCTTTATAAGTATGAAAAAGGGAGTGTCCAGAGGTATATTTTCAAATGAGGCGGGACTTGGAACAGGCCCTATTGCGCATGCATCGGCAGATACAGGCAAGCCGGTAAAACAGGGATTTTTCGGAATATTTGAAGTGTTTGCCGATACCATAGTTATATGTACACTTACAGCTTTGGTAATACTTTGTTCGGGAGTCAGCATTCCTTTCGGTTCACCGGCAGGTGCTGAACTTACTATAGGCGGATTTATAAAGACCTATGGAAACGGAGTATCAATATTTACAGCAATAGCTATGTGCTCATTTGCTTTCTCAACAATTATAGGATGGGGACTTTACGGTGCAAGATGCATAGAGTTCTTACTAAGTGAAAAGGTTATAAAGCCGTTTATGGTGGTGTATTCATTGACTGCAATAGTCGGAGCCACCATGGACCTCGGACTTTTATGGGATATATCGGAGACTTTTAACGGACTTATGGCAATACCTAACCTTATAGCATTATTCCTGCTTGCAAATGTAGTGGTTAAGCTTACAAAGGAATATTTTGAGACAGAAGGAAAAGAAAAATAAAAAACGCTTGACAATAAAATAAAATTGTGTAAAATATAATTATAAACTATTTAAGATTTGGAGGAGAAAAGTTATGGCAGTAAAGACAATTACAAGTGAAAATTTTGAAGCAGAAGTTTTAAACGCAAAAGAGCCAGTATTGGTTGATATTTGGGCACCATGGTGCGGTCCATGTAAGATGCTTTCACCTATAGTTGATGAAGTGGCTGAGGAGGCACAAGGTTTCTCGGTAGCTAAGATCAATGCGGATGAGAATCCTGATTTGGTAAACAAATTCCATGTTATGTCAATACCTACACTCTTGGTATTCAAAAACGGTGAAGTTGTAAACAAGTCTGTAGGTCTTATAACAAAGGATGAAGTAAAGGCTTTGTTGGCATAATTGTAACTGATTAAGAGCGGTATCTCGTATTCAGATAAATTTACATTAGAGAAAGAAGTGATTATATGTACGATATAGTGGTAGTGGGCGCCGGAACAGCCGGATTGTCAGCTGCAATATACGGAGTGAGAGCAGGTAAATCAGTACTTGTACTTGAGGGTGCATCTTATGGAGGACAGATAATAAATACTCCCGAGATAGAAAATTATCCTGCTATCAAAAAAACTTCAGGTTTTGAATTTGCCACAGATTTATTCAATCAGGCAAAAGATTTGGGTGCCGAGGTAAAGTATGAAAAAGTAGTCGGCATCAGCCTTGAAGGAAATATAAAGAAGGTAAAGACTGAAAAAGAAACCTATGATGCAAAGTCTGTAATACTTGCTACAGGCGCAAAGAACAGACCTCTCGGTCTTCCTAATGAGAAAAAGCTGGTAGGTTCAGGTATATCATACTGTGCAACCTGTGACGGAATGTTTTACAGAGACAGAGTTGTTGCTGTAAACGGTGGCGGTAATACAGCCATAGAGGATGCTACATTCTTAGCCAATGTTGCAAAGAAAGTATATGTGATACATCGTAGAGACGAGTTCAGAGCTGAAGAAGCTGTAGTGGCGGCCTTAAAGAAGAAGGACAATGTGGAGTTTGTTTTAAACTCAAATATTGTAGAGATAAAGGAAGAATCTTTTGCAGTTACAGGTGTAGTGGTAGAAGATAAAAATACCGGTGAAAAAAGAGAGATTGCAGTGGACGGACTCTTTGTAGCAATAGGTCAGGTACCTGATAATGCGGCTTTTGCAGATGTGGTGGAGCTTGATAAGGCAGGTTATATCGTATCCGGTGAAGACTGTAAGACAAAAACAGAAGGTGTTTTTGCGGCCGGAGACGGAAGAACCAAGGAAGTACGTCAGCTTGTAACTGCGGCCGGAGACGGTGCGGTATCAGGAATTGCAGCTGCAAAATATGTGGAGACCTTATAATTAAAATATCAGCGGATAAGATTTTCGTTGATTTGATCATAGATAAATAAGAGGAGAAAAGATATGAATATATATGATTTTAAAGTAAAAAACAATAAGGGTGAGGAAGTTAGCCTTAGTGATTATAAGAATAAAGTAGTACTTATAATAAACTCTGCAACAGAGTGTGGATTTACACCACAGTATGAGCAGTTACAAAAGCTCTATGCAGACTATCAGGACAAGGACTTCGTGATACTTGATTTCCCATGTGATCAGTTCGGACATCAGGCACCGGGAAGTGATGAGGAGATTGCCAAGTTTTGCAGCTCAAGATTCGGTGTAACTTTCCCATTGTTCTCAAAGATTGAAGTAAACGGTGACGGAGCTTGTGAGGTATTTAAGTATCTTAAGAGCGAGAAAGGTTTTGCAGGCTGGGGCGCTGATAATGATATGTCAAAGCTTCTTACAAAGATGCTTAGTGAGGCAGATCCCGACTATGCAAGCAAGCCTGATATCAAGTGGAACTTTACAAAATTCCTTATCGATAAGAACGGAAATGTTGTAAGAAGATTTGAACCTACAGAAGGCGTTGAAGTAGTAGAAGAGGCTGTAAAAAAATTAATCTAATATAGAAAAGCCAAGGAGTGTTTATGAAAATAAAGGCTCCTTGAAGTCTTTTAAAAGAAAGAGGGAATATTAAAATGGCGGATAAGTACGACTTACTTAAACTGGAAAATCAACTTTGCTTTCCACTATATGCTTGCTCAAAGGAAATAGTAAGAAGATATAAGGTATATCTTGATAAGCTGGATTTGACATATACACAGTATATTGTAATGATGGTAATGTGGGAAGACAAGGAATTGAATGTAAAAGAGTTGGGGGATAAGCTCTTCCTTGACTCCGGCACACTTACACCTGTATTAAAGAAGCTTGAATCAAAGGGTTATGTTACAAGAGAGCGTTCAAAGATAGATGAGAGAACACTTATAGTTACACTGACAAAAAGTGGAGAAGAGCTTAGAGAAAGTGCGCTTGACATACCGGTCGGTATGAGAGGCTGTTTGAATATAAATGATGAAGAGATGGCACAGCTTCGTAGCATGCTGAAAAAAATCTTAAGTGAAATGGGAGATGTTGCATAGACCTTGAAAGAGCTGATAATTTGCAGCAACGGTAGTAAGAATGAGTGCAGAAAAAGAACTTTGGGACATATATGATGAAAACAAGATGCCTACAGGGGAGGCTGTAGACAGATATAATCTTTCTCTAAACCCGAAACAATTCCATCTGGTTGTAATAGGAATACTCTTTACAGAGGATAAAAAAGTATTGATTACCAAACGCTCACCCGGTAAGAGATATGCAGGAGGACTCTGGGAGATACCGGGCGGTGGAGTAAGAGCGGGAGAGAGTTCACAGGATGCCGTACGCAGAGAAATTTTGGAAGAGACCAATATAAATCTTTATGACAGAGACTATGAAAAGTTGTATAACTATAAGAGGATAAATACTGAAAGCAACAGTTATTTTGTGGATATGTACTGTTATCTTATATCCGAGGAAGATATTCGAAATGTGAATATACAGGTAGAGGAAGTATCAGATTTTAAGATTTCAAGTGTTCCTGAGATAAAAGAGATAGCAAAGAAAGGTGAATTTCTACATTTTGATAATGTAAAGGAAGTTTTATATAATTTATAAGATGTTTTTTGGAAGCTGCGAGAAAATCGCGGCTTTTTTGTATGGAAATTGTTATTTTATTTTACTTCTATTTAGGGTAAACTATATGTAATATTTATTACCGGAAAGGAGTAATGTATGAAGAGAAGAGTTTTTCTTGGATTAGTAGCAAGTACATTATTGATGGCTGTGCCGGCATTTGGAGCAACCGGAGGTTGGAAAAGAGATAATAAAGGATGGTGGTATCAGTTTTCCGACGGGTCATATGTAAGATCATCATGGCTTAGTGTAAATAATGTATGGTACTATATGAACGGATCGGGCTATATGCAAACAGGCTGGTTAAAAGACGGAAAAGACTGGTATTATCTGGATACAAACAACGGTGATATGAAAGTAGGCTGGGTCAATGTAAATAATACATGGTATTATATGAATCCTTTCAACGACGGCAGAATGGATGCAAACACATATACACCTGACGGATACTTTGTTGATGCAAGCGGAGCATATCAGCCGGGCGGAAGAATGACCGAAACAAACGGCAGGCAAAACAACAGTGCAAATATAACATCGGGATCGGTTTCAAATCAGACTTCTACAGCCGCCTTTGCGCAGAGAGTTATTGAGCTTGTAAACGAGGAGAGAGCAAAATACGGACTTTCCCCACTCTCAGCCGACAGTGCACTTATGAACAGTGCGGATATAAGAGCAAAGGAACTTGTGACATTGTTCTCACATACAAGACCTGACGGTTCAAGCTATCGTACTTTAA
>CAKAQP010000083.1 GCA_916720285.1 uncultured Lachnoanaerobaculum sp.
TTGCGGCAGTTCTTGACATAAGTCTTCCGGCTCCATGAGGTGCTGAATAATTCCAATCAGGATTACCCTTACCCACTGCCAAAACACTTCCGTCCCTCATATTTATAGGGATCAAGACCTTCTCACCGCTATGTGCGGCAATAGCACCTTTTCGCAAAATCATCTCACTCACATCAATATAGTTGTGTATAGTATGGAATGCCTCAAGATTTTTCATTCCTGTTCTCTCAAGGATAATTTCTGCCATCAACTCACGATTTCTTTTCGCAAAGTTTTGGCAAATCTCAACATCATTTAAATACTCCTTCAGATATTTTCCTGAAACATAGCATAAGTCATCAGGCATGCTTGTTTCCGACTCATATACATTCCAATGAAGATCTTTTAGAGCAGCCTGTATTTCACTTTTTCTCCCCTGCTCCTTATAAGTTCTTATTATCTCATCTCTTTTTTTAAAATAAGTATCATACCCTCTATCTAAGTTTGCCGCCAATCTTTGATAGTACTGTGCAACCTGCTTTCCAAGATTTCTTGATCCTGAATGTACTATTAAGTATTTACATCCGTCACTTGCCTCATCAATCTCAATAAAGTGATTTCCACCTCCCAATGTACCAAGTGAACGCTCAAGCCTTCTTGAATCTCTCAAATATCTGAAGCAGTTTAACTTTGTCAAATCAAAATGCTCCTGTCTGCCCTCCCATACATTCATTCCTGATGGAATATAATGGGTAGCCTCATCTACCTTTTCAAAATCTATTTCAACATTTCCAAGTTTTACCGTGTACATTCCGCATCCTATATCCACTCCGACTATATTTGGAACCGCCATTTCTTGTATAGTCATTGTAGTACCTATAGTGCATCCCTTTCCGGCATGAACATCAGGCATTATACGAATTTTTGATCCTTCTGTTATTACATAATCGCACATTCTTCTTATCTGCTCTATTGCCTCATCCTCTACAACCTTTGCATAGCATACAGCTGTATTTACTCTACCTTTTATTTCGATTCTATCCATATCTTCTCCTTTACATCAAAAAAGCCGCCTACCCATTTAGAGTAAGCGGCCTCAAAAACATTTATCTATTATGAGCATAGTATCTACCTATGCCTATAATTATACAAACAATTTTCTCGTACTTGACCTATCTCTAATGAGTTCACCAAAACAAAGCCCTTCCTAGACGGCATACTAAGGAGCGCGTAATCACGGCGTTCAATATTTAAATAGTCAAAACGATTCATTGTTCTCATGTCTTTTCCTTTCCGGGCATAATCCACCCAAATTCCTTTATCGATAGAATAACATAGTAAAATACTTTTGTCATTATACCCATGGTATAAAAAGCGCTCTAAATCTTACAATTTAATTACCGCTTTATAGTCTTTATGTATGAAAACACTTCAGGTTCCACACCGATATTATCTCTAATCCAAACTTCCCGCATTCAAAATAGGATCTGTATGTTAAAAAATTAATACTTTGGCCAACAAAATAATGGTTTATCGGGGAGTTGTCAGCAATAATTAGATGGCAACAATTGAACAGAAACATTAGTTCACAAGGAATAGCTGTATAAAAGGTTTGGTGTATATAAACAGCTATTGTTTATTTGCTAAGAGGAAGGTGAGTGGGGAGAATCAACTTTTATCTCAAATCTTAAAAATAGTCGTTCCTATAGGGGATGTGGCATTAGATAAAAGTGTACCCACACCTCTCCACCTCCACCGGTACCTTAAGCACATAAACCATCATTTTATTAGCTGCAATGTCGAAGTTTCAACATACTGATCCAATTTGGTGAATAGGATGGAATTAATTATGATAATCTGAACACCAAAAAGCCTTCTGCTTTGGCATAATCGCCAAGTACATAGAAGGCTTTTTTATTTTACAAAATGTTTTAATAAATAATATCACCCTACAACTCATCTTAACAAACAACCCTTAAATGAATTTCAATATTTTTTTATCGAATAACAATATATTTTTATTGTCAAACATTAAATTATGTGTTATCATGCTCCTAGCATTAATATTTTTTGCAGTTTGTAAATATCTATATGTAAAGTAGGAGGTTGTGATGAATTGGACACAAAATAAAAGTATAGCTTTATCTAAGGTATGTGTATTTGTTTTTGCCATACTGGGTATACTGCTTAATATTTACATACACCATGATATAAAATTTATTATCCTAAGGCGCATTTATATTCCTCTTTCCAATGAAGAACTTATCGGAAAGTATATCATTTTCAGTATGATTACAGTTTACATACTTGACATACTTGCCTATGCCGCCCTATTTCTCCTATATAAGCTCTTATGTAACATACATAAGTCCAAAGTATTTATAGCAGAAAATGTCAAGTATCTTAGACTACTTTCATGGTGCTGTTTTATTGTCTCATTTGTATGCTTCATTTTAACATTTTTCTATCTGCCTTTTGTATTACTAGTTACAGGCTCTGCATTTATGGCTCTTATACTGAGAGTAGTTAAGAATGTTTTTACAGAGGCTATAGAAATAAAGCAAGAAAATGAGTATACCATATAAGGAGAAAAGTTATGATTATGGTAAATATAGATGTGGTAATGGCAAAAAGGAAGATGTCTGCCGGAGAGCTTGCAGAGCGAATAGGTATCACAGCTGCCAATTTGTCCATTCTAAAAAATAATAAAGCCAAGGCGGTACGATTCTCCACTTTGGAGGCTATATGCAGAGAACTTAACTGTCAAGTTGCGGATATACTGGAATATGTACCTGACGAAAACTAAAGGAGGTTTTTAACATGAACGAAAATTTATCAGATAATTCTACAGTTATAAATTCAAATAATGCCGAAACTGTAAATTCAGACAATAATGTAACTGTAAATGCAAACAATAATGTAGCTGACAATTCAAACAATACTGTAAACACAAGTGCAAACAATAATGTAGCTGACGGTTTAAACAACACTACAAGTGCAAGTACTTCCATCGCCGGTGTTAATATGGAGTCCGCAACTTCAAACAAGGCTCCGATAAAAAAAGAGCCTAAATATAAGTTTGAAACGATAGATATAATAATGCTGCCCGTTGTATTTATACTCGCATTTTTATGCACAAAATATTATAACTTAAATACAGATATAGTAACTTTAGGTTTGGGAGCTACCGCATACATAGTACTTTATGTTATCTCCGTGCTTGTATATGCTAAATTAAAGGCAGTTAAGCTCAATAGTGAAAGTATTATTTTATCGGTACTTATGATACTTTTAGCCATAAGCTTTACTGTTTTTTATAACTATTCCCTTAGTATATTTATGCAAATCGCTATGGATTTTATGCTTATCTACCTTCCTGTAACGGTATTTAACAAGCTTATAAAAAGTGAAACTTCAGCACTTATATTATACGACTATATCAATGCACTTGTACTTATTCCTATACATAACGCTACTTCTTTTTGGCTTTGCATGTTTTCAAAGAGGGGAAAAAGTTCTTCAAGTACAAAGACTAAGTACTTTTTGCATATTTTTCTCGGACTTTTGATTGGCACTCCATTTATAATAATTGTCGTTTTCCTGCTTTCAAGTGCAGATGCTACTTTTAAAAATATTTTTGAACATTTATTCAACTTCGATATCAATGTTCCTGAAAATATAGGAACTCTTATATGGTCACTACCTATGGCAACCTACCTGTACGCACTTATCTACGGAAGTTCCATAGAGGATAATTCAAAGTCCTTTAATATAGATAAGTTTAATAAAACCATGGATAATGCAGCTTTCATACCAAGACTTAGTTTATATACCGTTAATGCAGTTATTTGCTGCTTTTATATTCTTTTTATAGGAATACAGGCTATATATTTTATAGATATTTTAGGCGGTTCTTTGCCGGCTGATTTTACCTATTCAGAATATGCAAGACGAGGATTTTTTGAACTTCTGGCTATTGCCTTAATCAATATAGTATTTATTGCGGTAGCTAAAATTTTTTCAGTTAAAAATGAAAATAATAAGTATTTGCGTATTCATATAATCCTAAATTCAATATTAACATTGGCACTTATATCGGTTGACTTTGCCAAGATGTATCTGTATATAAGCACTTATGGACTTACAACACTGCGCATAATTCCAAGTGTATTTATGATTTTCTTATGTTTTGTATTTGCCTTTATCATAATGGGAGAATTTAAGAAGAGCTTTCCTGTTACCAAATTAAGTTTCTATGCAGGAAATATACTTTTTGTACTTCTTTGTCTTGCCAATATAGACGCAGTGGTTGCCAGGTATAATCTTAATGCCTATATGAACGGTAATCTGCCATACTATGATATATATGATCTTAGGGAAAGTGATATGGCTGCAATGCCTGTTATTTACAAGGCTTGGAAAAACAGTTCCGATAAAGAGCTTAAAGAAAAGCTCCATTCTTCTGCAGAAAGTATCATGAGGTATTATTCTTTTGATACAGATGAACCTATCAGCTATAATTACACCAGAAATAAAGCTTTAGTAATAGAAAAGAATATGAAGCTCCATTAAATATAAAGTAAAAGGCTGTCAAACAGCAAAATTACACTGTTTGATAGCCTTTTTGCTTAAGTTATTTATTAATAAGGGTTACAAAAAATTCTCCGTCTTCTAAAAACTCTATGTTTATATAATTATCACCGTCAAAATACAGTATATCTCCCGGTGTTAAATCATGTATCTCTTCATCATTAAGAAATGCCTTTACCGCTCACTTTACCACAGTAAATATTATATATGCCTCAGCATGGTTGTGCTTTGGAATCAAATCTCCCTTAACCCCTGCCTTCTTTACAACATTAAATTTATCTTTAACAAATACAAGACCTGTAGCATTTTTTACTTTTCCAACCATAAAACTCCTTTATATAAATACCGTCACTAACTTGATTGGGGATATTTACCCTCCCCTCGATTAGATACATACTTGCTATATTTACATCTCCCGGCAAGTATCTGTTTTCTAAAATATCATTTTTATTTGACTCTTTTCCCAATGGAATATATGACTTTGAAGTCAAATCAAAGTAAGATTCATTTTCCACTTTACTTATACCATCTATTACAATCGGAAAAATCTCCTCAAAGTAATTTTGTACATCTTCTAAAAGATTACCAAAATTCTTATAGTCGTTCTTCAAGTATTCCTGAGTGTCTATATAGCAAATTGATTTTACATCTGATAAATCTGAAAGCATTTCCTTATGGGTTTTCATCCTTGCCTTTCCTTCAATACCCCAGGGTGGACTTGCCCAAAGATGAATATTCATATGATGCTTTCTATTTTTAATAATATAATAAGGGTATAAACTTGCAGGGTCACCGTCAGTCAAAAATAAAATATCATCTTCAGATTTTAGCTTGTAATAAAGTTCTTCTGCCACATCTTCTAAATCATTATAAACTCTACTGCCAACCCCCATACTCATACCAAGGCCAACTGATTTTCTCGGACAGATAAAACACTCATATTCATCTGTAATCTTACTTCCGTGAAGACAGACCACTAACACTAAGTCCTTATATTTTTTTAATATAGGATTCCCATAATACCATAATATACCGCTGTCTGTTATTACTATTTTCATATTATTTTCTCTTATTTTCTATAAATCTATCCATACTATCTCTTATATTTTTTGCTGTCTGTATGCAACATTTTAATGAAAACATATACTCATCTCCAAATGAAAACGTAAATTCATCGGAAATAAGCTTAGCTATTTTATCTGTTGTAAAATTCCAATCCATGTCTAACGCAATCCTTGTGCTCTCACCGTCAAATTCATCCTTTGGACAATCCGGTAAAAGGCCGTATGGATTCCATTTATCAATTTCTTTTTTAACAATTTTAAAAATAGGTCTCCTATCTCCCCATTCTCTATTACTTTGTTCTATCATTTTCTTATATTTATCTTTTTTGAACTCAAAATCTATTATAGATGGTGAACACCAAATATCTACTATCTTGTTCCAATCCCTTTTCAAACATATACTGTCTATAAGTTCTGCTTCAAATAATTCATCCAATGTCTTATATTCTATTTCGCCACTTCCGTCATAATGACCACATCTTTGAAATGACACATGATCAGCATACCCTATAATCATATATTCTGACTCATTTCCTCTAAAACATAAACTAAGTTCAGGCTCAAAATCCATTTTAACCAGCTCATTTATTACTTCCTTGACATATTCTATGGAATATATATTTCCTTTCCCCTGATTTTGAAAAGCTCTGTAAAACTCATATGCATCTATTTGTTGCAATCCTGATACCTGACCATCTCCTATTTCCATTATTATAAGGCTACCATCAGTTTTCCTTGCCAAATCTATGGTCACAAAATTACTTTCTATCTTACTTGCTATTGATTCAATCCATACATATTCATCTTCCGATATATTTACTTCTTCATTCTCACTCCAGTAATTATCTGAAATCAATATTTCTCCCTTAAAAACAAATACTCTGTATTCTTCAGAAATCGGCATTCCACTGTCTTTATGATTCCCTATAGATTTAAGGCTTTCAAACTTTCTAAGTACAACACCGCCTTCAAGATTATCTCCTTGGCGATAAATAAAATTATTGATTACCCTAAAAGTTTCTTCTCTATCACTAATATCTTTTATAAAGCAGGCATCATGCCACTCATGCTTTCTGCTCTTTACATAGTCTTTAACTACAAATGCTCCTTCAAGTCCTTCTGCAAGTTCTAAAGCATCTTCTATATCCCTTGACTCATTCCATACACTAAATGGAGTAAATCCTTCAAAATCACTATACCATCCCGGTAAAAGATGGTACTTTGCATACTCTTTCGGTGAGTTTATCAGCTGTATTCCTTTTTCCAGAAGCAAATTATAAAAAAGCTCATACATATGTATCGGCATCATCCAACCTCTGTATATACTCAAACCTTTAATATCTTCACCATAAAGCGACAGTTTCCCAACTTCCAAGTCTTCATAACTAAATAATGCACAGGAATGATTCAAGCCTGTTGCTTGATATTCTTCCATATAATCATCATCCACACTCTTTTTATTTAACGGATGACTGCAAAAAATAAAATTTATACTCTTAGCAATTTCAAAATTCTCTAACCTCATATATCCTCCCTATTAAACCCTATTTTTATTATCTTTAGTATAAACAAAAAGCTGTACATTAAAAATGCCAGCTTTTTGTAACAATATTAAATTTTAGCAATTTAGTAAACTGTCTATCCACTCCCTTTTCTGTAACTTGACTTTCCATTTGTCAGGTATATTATCATATCCGTAATAAAGTCCCGCAAGTCCACCTGTTATGGCTGCTACCGTATCTGTATCATCACCCAGATTTACAGCTTTTAAAATAACTTCCTCATAAGAAGATGAATTTACCAAACACCATATCGCAGCTTCAAGTGTGTACACTACATAACCTGTACTTTTTATCTGATTTTCAGGAGTATCTTTAAATTCTGAAAGTGAAATAAGTCTGTTATAATTGTCAAGCTCACTCTCAGTACTTTCGCCATAATACTTATTAAATGCATTATCTACTCCCTGCTGCAGTCGTTCTATTAATTCTCCGTCTTTATCTAAAATAGCTTTTACTAAAAAATAATATATGCCACAGGCTATTTTACTTCTTAAATGTGCATGTGTTAAAGCGGAACAATTATGTATAATATCTATCGCTTCATCATCCGACAATTTCATATCTTTTTGCTGTTCAAATATATACAAACATACCGGTAGTATCCTCATAAGTGAACCGTTACCGTTATCCCACTCTGTTTCACCTCCGGATTGTAACGGATCAGCTCCGGTACTATATTTCATAATAGCTCTTGAAGTGGCTATTCCTATATCAAAGACTTCATCAAATGGAGTATAGGCTCCATACATACACCAATTGTGGAATCTATCCATGATATCTTTATAATCAATTTTGCCCCTATCTCTGATGCTTGCAAGGGTTGCAATTACCATGCTGCTGTCATCCGACCATGTTCCCTCAGGTTGATTGTATGTGCCATACCCTCTCATATCTGTTACAGGATCAAGCTTTCTATCTTCTCTTGAAGTAAACTCCACAGGTACTCCCATTGCATCTGCAACCACCAAGCCATACATACCTGATTTCCAAATATTATCCATTAATTCACCCTTACTCCCGTACGGGATATTCAATATATTACATATCCATCTTAAAAGTGGTATTCATCCTTTACTCCTAAAAGTTCGCTCCATCTTGCCGAGATAAGCTTGGCATAGAAAATACTTGCCAAACCATAGCATCCCAGTGCATAAGCATCATTTATCTCTACCAACAATGTTTGCCCGTCTTTTGTAACACATATGTCCAAACTGCAAGCCGCCGGTCTTTCCTCCCAGCTGATAAATGCCCCCAGCATAGAATCCAAAACTTTAAAGTCATAATGATATTTATAGCTTTTTCTGCTTATATCAAGTAATAGTCCATACGGTCTGACATCAACTATCTCATCATAGATTATGAAACATCTCCATTCTGCACATATATCCAAAGGCTCACTTACAAGTACCTCATAATCTTGTGAATGATTTCCGCAGCCTACAAGATCTGATATGCTGCTTATTATCTTTCCTGTAAAAGCCTTACTTTTTATAGGCTTAACAAAATAACCTGCTGACCATTTTTCTTCACTTCTTGAAATACTGTTTATTGTATCCTTCCAAATTTTTCTTCCAAGAAATTTATTCAGTACTTTAGGATAATCCGGTATACTTGGTTCAACACCAAATTTTGAGAATATACTGTTACATTGTTCTATATAATCCAGCACAATATCTTCTCTATTTACCCTATCATAAATTTCATCAATTTTATGATAGGGTATTATCTCAGCTCCCATCTCTCTAAAACCATACATTGCATTTGCAATATTTACACTGTGAGGAATTTCCATTTTCATTTCATTGTCAAATTTTGTCTTTAAATAAACTTTTCCCATAATCCCACCTCGTATTATCTTCTATTATATAAATACATAGGATAACCATCAATATACTTGCAGTATAAAAAATCCCCTGTATTTTAAAACAGGGAATTAAATAAATATATTTTATCTTTGTAATAAAGCGCTTATATTGATTAGAATAAAAAGTACAGGCCTTGAAGTCAGTATTAATATCAATACCAGTAAATTAGATATGTGAAAAAGCAAATTATTTACTAAACCGTTTGATGAGCACATTCGTAATGCAAATCCCTTGCCTATAGGCCAAAAAAGCTTCTCACGCTTTCCATTGAGTGCATCAATAACCATATGTGAAACAAAACCTATACTAAAATATGGTGCTACATCAGGAAAAATCATATATACAAAAAAACTAAGACCAAGCAGTGCCAATATTGAATGCATAAATGATCTATGTGGCTGTTTCATTCCAAAAATACATATGCACAAAAACGCTGATATTCCGGTAATAATACGTGCAATATTGCTGTCAGCCATCAGTCTGTCATATATACCGACGTGGAAAACAGCATCAGCAATTACTATTCCTGTAATAGTTCCAATGGCCAACCCTATAATGCGATCCACCTTATTGTAGGCACCGGATGTACCTACATCTATATCACTGATAATTCCTCCAAATCCGGCTATTGCAGTACCTGCAACAAGCATTGACAGACTTTGCGGTCTGCAGGCAATAAGCCCTGCCGCCATACCGACTGAAAAATGTGTTTTACCTAACATAAGTACCTTTCTGACGCTGTTTTTTCACAGTTATTTTTCCATCTCCGCCTTAAAAACTAAAATAACATCCGCGTCGGAGCAGCAAAACTCGGCACAGCCCTCAGGTTGTCCGGGGAGGCTTCCGCCATATCTTAAAATATCTATATACGGGAAGGCGCAGTGCATTGCCATAGGACAAATCTTTCCTCTGTCCTCATCATAGTCAAACACTTCTCCGACATGGTGTCCTCTGTGGCACCCCATCTTTCCTCTTCTGTCCGTAACCGTTAATTTAATTCTTGGTCTCTTTCCCATAGCGCCCTACCTACTCCTTCTCAACAAAAATGTATATAAAACTGCATCTAAACAGCTTGGTTTATCTTCTTT